>JAYVYS010000653.1:0-10312 GCA_043784005.1 Isosphaeraceae bacterium | reverse complement strand
CCTGCCGGCTATGGTGACGCGATGGCGGGGGGTCGGCCCGGTGGTCCCGGGGCTGGCGGGGTGACGGGATTTGGTGGTCCCGGCGGTTCGGACGCCGCTCCCGATTTTCGCGAACCCTATGCCGCGGTTCGCACGTTTCTAGCCGCTGTCGCCTCAAAGAATCCGGAGCGCTTGGCCGAGGCCGTCGCACTTCACGCCCCGACCGAGGCAAGCACACGATACAAGAAAGTCTTTGAGGCGATTCTCGAAGGCAGCCTGGCTCCCGAGGACCTCGATCAGATCGCCAAGAAATTTGAAGGGATGACGATCACAAGTCAAAATGAGGCCAAGAGCTCGGGAAGGCTTGGAATCATCGTGAGCAAGTCCGGCCAAAATGGCGACATCCTCACCCGCACCGTGACCGTTCGCAAAGAGAAGTCCGGCTGGAAAGTGTCCGACATCGGCGGAGAGGGCAAGCTCGAAAGGCCGATCGTGATTCGCGGAATGCCCGGGCGAGCCAGACGTGGCCGCTGATCGTCCGCTGTAAGTTTGACGTCATGACCGTGTAAGAATTGCTTCGCCCCGTCCCAAAATACTTAGGATGGGGCGTTTTTTTTCTCAAGTTGTGACCTTGCACAACCGGGTGTCGTACTAAATTTTGGCAACTGTCGTGTTTGGCGCAGATTCTGCGACACGGTTGATCTCGAACAGCATGACCGAGCTGGCAATGATTGCCGCTTGATCTCGCTTTCGTCGATTCTTAAACAGTGCCCAAGGAAGGACTCTGTATGGTCATGTCCAGTCTCCGTGCCGGCGCGTGGCTCGAAATCGCCGTCATGATGTTGCAAGTCGCGGGGGTCGCGGCGCTGTGTCTTAGTCGGCTCGCACCCACGCCACGGTGGTCGGAACGGGGACGGATGGGATTCGTGATGGCCCTGATCGGATTGGGAGTCGCCGGTGCCCTCTGTGGCCGCCATGATTCGGAGTTTGCCCTCTTCGCCGGCGGGACCATGACATTCCTGCTGATCGGCATGACCATGGGCAACGTTCATGCCCATACGACTCATGCGAACAGCATGGGAATCATGCCCGAGGCAAACCTCGCCGGATAAAATTATTTTCACCTCAACTCGCGTAATACCAAGAGTTTGAATTCATGGAACCTTCGGGTTCCATTTTTTTTGCCCCCGCCGATTTGACCGCTTCCAAAACGTGCGCAACACTTGCGTCGACGTCCCGGATACGGCGGAACGATCCGACGCGATTGAACACCTCTCGAACCCACCTCGCCGATCGACCGCCACCAATTGCATTGATCACCGGTCTCGACTTCGTTTGGGGTTTAGACGGCATCATTGCCGCGAGAATTTCAGAGGACTCGCCCACAAGGCGTGTCGCGAGGTTGACCCCGGCGAACGCTGGTTCGCGTGGATGAATGATTCACCGACTCCGAACGACAATCCCGCTCGTCGTTCGCTCCAGGTCGTGTCGGCTTCTGGCGGGTAAAGGACTTGCCGATGTTCGTTGGACTGAAATGGATTTCAACCGCGCTCGGAATTCTGGCCGCCACCTCGGCCATCGCGCAAGCCCAAGGGGTTGCACCGGGCGCGAACCAGAGCACCGCGAACGCGGTGGCCTCGTCGCTTCGTTCCAGCCGTAACCTTTCCGGATATCGGATCGCCATCGAAACCCGGAGCGGCATTGTGAGCCTTGCCGGCTCCGTCGCGACCATGGAACAGAAGGCCGAAGCCGTAACCCGCGCTCGCGGTGTTGTTGGGGTCACCGCCGTCAACGACCAGATCACGGTCGCCGACAACGGCGTCGGCCGCGTACAGTATCAGATTGCCCGCGGTGGCGTATTCGGCCATCGCAATGGCGGAGGCACCGTGATGGACGGATCGTCGATGGGCGGTACGATGACGTCCGCTCCGACAGGCGTCTCCGACGGCGGCCCGATGCCCGAGGGTCCCGCCGGTATGGCGGGTGCCTCGCAGGCTTCGATGCCCGGCCAGCCGAATTATGCCTGGCCCAGCTATGCCCCGTATCCCAACTATTCCGCCGTCGGCTACCCGACCGCCTACCCGTGGCAGGCTTGGCCGAACATCGGCCCCCCGCACCCGTACCCTGAAGTGCCCCTCGACTGGCGCGCCGTGACCCTTCGCTGGGACGACGGAATCTGGTGGTTGGACTTCAAAAAGCACTACACTCGCCCCTTCTTCACCCCGTACCCCTTCGGCATCTTTGCCTACTGAGTGGCGAAACGGCTCCGGAACGGATGAGATCGACAGGACCGACCGGAGCTTTCCGGCCGGTCCTGTTCCTTTCCAACTGCCTCATCCTTACCACCGTGCAAGTTGAGTCATGAACTCGGGTCGTTGCAGTCGATCTCATCACAGAGCGGTTGTTGACCCTTGTCGGGCCAGCCGCATAGAGGGATGGATGGACTCATGGAATGAGTGCGCTGGATGACTCTGGAAAACCGGGTAAAACGGAAATTAGCGTTTCAACCGGGAAATTCCTCAGACGCCGGGCGATCTTGTTCGATAAGTACAGCACACGGACCGGTCAGGGATGGAAAACATCCTGAGGCGACCGGTCGCAAGCGCCGTTGAAGACGGTCCCGGCGCCGAAGCCGGTGGGGTCGGAGCGCCCCCCGGTGAGTTCGCGCACGTTCCAAGGAGGGGAAAGCCCAATGTCCCGATCCGCGCGGCACTGGGGCCCGTTGACCCCGCGTTGGGTTCGCGGCCTGCTGACAGGTGCCATGTTCGCGGTCGTCTCGACCGCCTATACTGGTTGTGGCCTGTCTTATGTTTTCCGCAACATCTCACCGCTTCACCCTACGGGGTGGTCGTTCGCCTGGCCGATTCTGCCCTCGCAGCAGCAACGGCTTGAGGAAGACATGAAGCGAGAGGAACGGGACCGCGTCCCAATCCTCGACCCCATCCCGGCAGAGAATTCGCCGGGTGTCTGCCTCGATCCGCCGAGCGAACGCGAGGTCTGGGACAAGGTTCCCAAGTTCAAGAACGGTAGTCCCGTCTTCTACGAAACCCAGCGGAACAACGTCCAAATCCTCATCGAGAAAATCGGTGAGAAGGTTGACCCGGCCAAGATCTACCCTCTGGCCGGACCTTGTAACCTGGTGCATTGCCATTACAAGTGCACGATTTATTTTGACGAGTTGTACTGGGCGGACTATCCGATCCCGTTCAACCACCGTACCCCCCGTGTCGAGGTCGTCTACATCGACAAGGACCACCTCCGACGTGTAGGCGGTCCGGCCAACGCCGCGACACCTCCGGCTCCCTATGCCCCGGCCTACTATTCGGGCGGAGCACCTGGAACCGTGACCCGGACGACCAATCCCTGATCCGGTCGGACATCAAAACGACGGCCCGCCCGATGTTATCGGACGGGCCGTTTTCTTTTCGAAGGCGTGAACTCGTTCGAGGCGCGACGGGGTCGGAAACCCTCGCCGATCAAGCGTCTTGAAAAAAGGAAGCGCGTCAATTGCGAATCTACAACCGGTGCTTCATTTCGCGCCGAAGAACGGAAAGATCTGAAGCAGTCTCGCCTTTGAAGGTTGAGCCCCGTACTCGCAGACTTCAAAGGCCTCGGCGGTCTTCACCGCCTTGCCTTCCGTCTCGCCGAGAAGCTCGACTAACTTGTCTCGATATCGATTCGCCGACCCCGCGTAACGCTGCTCCAGCTTACCCTTGAGCCATTCCTTACGTTCCGACTTGCCCTTGGGAACGTCTTTCAAATAGCCCGCGAGCCACGGATTCCATTCGTAGAACTGAGACGCCATGACATCGATCGCCGAGACTTTCTGGTCGAGAACATTGTCGATCGGCACAACTATGTCGGGGTCGAACGGATTCGGCTTCTTGAAGTTGTCTTCCGAGTAGAGAAACACCGGATTGCTTCGCAATGCGGGAACATCGGGGCAGAAACTGGGGACGGTCACCATGAACGCCGCGTCCTGCACCAGGACACCCGTATACCGATGGTCGGGGTGGTAGTCGTTGGGACGATGTGAGATCACGACATCGGCCTTCCACTCGCGGATCTTCCGTGTGATCGTGCGTCGGTTTTCGAGGGTGGGAAGAAGCTCGCCATCGTGGTTGTCGAGAACGTCGGTCGTGATTCCCAAGATTTCAGCCGCCTGCTGGACCTCCGCGGCGCGGCGACGCGCCAGGATCGCGCCCGCCATCTCGTGATGGCCGATGTCTCCGTTTGTCACCGCGACGAACTTGACTTTGTGTCCGAGCTTGGCCCAGCGCGCCGCGGTTCCTCCAGCGTCGAGTTCACAGTCATCAGGATGCGCCCCGAATACGATGATTTGAAGTGGACGAGGTTTCTCATCGTCCGCAAAGGCGATCCTCGGGTTCCAAGCCAAGATCGCGGAAAACACGAGCGAACCTAAGAGCACAAACCGGGCCATGAGACGCATCGTGAAGACTCCAAGAACGTTCAAGAACAACGGATCGCCTGGCGATCCCGAACGAACCACTGTTTGTAACCGGCACGTCAGGAGCGGTCGACGAAAAAGTCCAGAAGACGGGCTTCTCGGTTTCTCAGTGGGTTTGAAAGTTCCTAAATGATGCATGGCGGATCGACGGTTGAGCGATTGTTTGGCCCGGCCATCAAGAATTGGCCATTCACCATCCACCGACATCGCTTCGCAACTTTACAATCGGCTTGCGGAGTTCCTTGCGTGGCTTGCGGTGAACCGGAACAGAGGCTTAGAATTTTGACTTATGAAGACTCTACGCGCTTTCATGAGGTGCCTCTCGGGCCTCATTCCTGTGGTCGCGACCCTGACCTCACTGGGACAGCCTCCTCAAGGCGGCAATGAGCCTCGGGAGTTTCTCGAATCCATTCATGGCATTCGGACCGCCGGTAGGCTTGAACTTGTTTCAGAGGGCCGCCTTCAGTTCGTGTCGGACTCCGGCGAGAAGGTCGTCCCAGTCGAACCCGGAATGACGTTCCGGCTCGCCGGACAAGGGCCCGACGCGGCAACGGGTTTAGCTCCGTTCCGGCTCGAACTCGGGCTCGGGCAGCGATTATGCGGTCGGCTCGGGAAGATCGATGACCGCGAATTGGTCGTTCTCGATTCGAGCGGGTCGAGCAAGTCCGTGGTCGCCAGAACCGGTGCTCATGCCTTGATCCAACGGCCCGGGGAGACGCTCGTGATTCAAGACGGTTTTGAATCGATCGATCCGAACCGCTGGTCGGTCGTCGGCGAACCGATGTTGGCGGACGATCTGCGCATCACGGGTAATCACAGTCTCAAAATCCCGGCGAACGGTGCCTCACTTACGTACCGACTCAAAGCGCCATTTCCTGTCGGCCGATTTGAAGTCGCCTATCATGACTCGGGCGTGAAGTCCGAGGGAAGGCAATGGTTCGTCGACCTGACGTTTCGAGGACTCTCGGGTCCCGAGACGATCCGCGCCATTCTGGGCTGGTCGGAAGAGAGCCTCGCCGTCGAGACACCGACCGGCCCCGCCCTGGCGGTCCAGCGTCTCGCGAGGAAACCCGGCTGGCATCGGCTTGGTATTCGCTTTGGACAGGACCTCACCGAGGTCGGTGTCGACGGCAACGAACTCGCCCACGGTAAAGGGTTTTCCGGCCCGCTGATAGAGGTCCGACTTGCAAGCGTCCAGAATGGCAATGCGCTGAAGACACCTGAAGAGTCCCTCGCGGGGCACCTTGACGACCTCCGCTTGATCAAGTTTTCCGACACGGTGGGGGGCCTTGAAACCGACGTTTCGCAGGATGAAGTTCGCTTGATCGGCGGTGATCAGATTTTCGGCGAAATCCGCGAAGCGGATAGTGAACATGTCAAATTATCTGTCGATGGTAGTATTGCCACTCTTTCCTGGGGCGAGATCACCGGCCTTTTTTTCCGGAGAGCCTCGGCGCCGGCCGCTCCCGTGGAGGGAATGCTCGCGAGGGCCGAATGGCGGGCGTCGGCAGGCGACGATCCGCTCGACCTGAATGTGATGGAAGGAGCCGTGGTCGGTTTGTCTTCCGAGAACCTTCGCCTGGCGACACCGTATGCCGGCACGCTCACCATTCCCAGGAAACGCATAACGACGCTTCAAGTTTTTGGACGCGGACGGCGGATCGTGATCGACCCGATGGCTCATCACCTTGGGGACGAGATTTCAACGCTCTCTCCCATCCTTGATCCGCCCCAGCCCGAGGGAGGAACGCTTGAGCGTTCTTTCGACCTTCAAGACGTGCCGGAGGGTTCCGCGTTCCTCGTTCTCGACGTCGTCCAGGTTGTAGGTGAGCAGGCTGATGTGCCCACGTTTTCTGATATGGTCAAGCGTGGCGAATTGCGCACCAACGTCAAGATCAACGGCGAGCCATTCGATTATCTGAATCGCTACATTAAGACCCGCAACGAGACACCTGAAAGAATACGAATCCCGATTCCCCGTGATCAACTCCGTGCCGGCAAAAACACGATCAGGTTCGATCAGGGTGGGACCGCGAACGACCCCAATTATCTTGATGACTTGGGGATTCTGACGATCGCCTTGGAGTTTCCCGTCGGGCGAACTTCGGATGCGAATCCCCCTTGAAACGCGTGTTGTAACGGACCCGTACCGGAAGCCAAGGATCAAAGGACGCTTCCTTGAAAACCCTCACCCGGAGCATGGTCCGCCACGCCCACGCGATCGCTCGGGAGGTCGGCGCGCGAGTGATCATGCTCTATGCCGACGTGGTTGAAGACGACCGCGATCTGACCGACCTGATCCAGGATGTCGATTTCCGGGTGATCCTGGTTTCGCGTCGGGTTGATTTTCTAGCACCCGGTGGATGGGGCGAGTTGTGCTCCCTCGTCCGCGTTCCCGATATCGCCATGACACGCGCCGGGCAGATCAAGGTGGCAACGCTTGTGGCCGCCGCGGAAAACCTGATCCGCGTCGGTGATCGCATTCTCTGCCTCACCGGGATCGACGGCTCGGGAACGATCGACACGATCATCGTTCTGGATATGGGAAAAGAACTCGAGATGTTCGGTGACACGGCGGCCGACCCATTGCCGGCGGGCGTCACTCCCGCAGTCTTTGAGCGCGTCCTGACGCTCGCGAGCGAGCTTGGCCTGGAAGGCCGCGAAGGAAGACCCGTCGGAACGTTGTTCGTGCTCGGAGATTGTGACTGTGTGCTCGAACAGAGCCACCAACTTGTGATCAACCCGTTCCATGGTTATCCGGAACAGGAACGAAACATCCTTGACCCTCGGCTCGAAGAGACGATCAAGGAATTCTCCGCTATCGATGGCGCTTTCGTGATTCGAGGCGACGGCGTGGTCCTAAGTTCGGGGCGCTACATCGCACCTCGGGGTAAGCTCGAAATTCCGTTGCCGCACGGTCTGGGAACACGTCACGAGGCCGCCGCCGCGATCACGGCGACGACCAACGCGATCGCGCTTTGTATCTCTCAATCGACCGGCACTGTCTCGATTTTCCGACACGGACGGCTCGTGACCGACATTCAGAAACCACGTACCGCCCATTCCGACGGGCTCTGATCCGAGCACTGATCCAGTTCTCGTCTCTGGAGACTCGACTCCAGATCATTTTCCTTTATTGATCTGATCAAAATATCCTCGAATGTGCTTTTCGATATTGCGAGGAACCTTCTGGTTGGAGAGGGCCTCGGCGGCGTTGCCGGTTGCGGAATCGACCTCGCCTTGAATGTCGATCACGCTCTGCCCCTTGATCGGCGTGTTCGGCGGAGCGGTTCCTTCAACAACCGCCTTACCCTTACCGATCTGCTGCTTCACCTTCGTGGTGTAGGTCGCCGTGCTATCGGGGGCTTCGGGGCGGTCTCCCTGGCCGCGACCTCGACCCATGCCATTGGGGCTCCGCCGGCCCGATTTTCCCAGGCCCATGCTGTCGAGTCCATCGCCGAGTTGGTTCAAGCCATCGCCCGTCATCCCATTCTTCGCATCCTGAAGGTCGGCAAGCGCCGAGTCGAGCGATTCAAGCTCTTGCAGGCCCTTGGCCATGTCCGAAAGCTCTTTCTCGGTCATCCCCAACGCTTCGGCGGCCTTCTTCATGTCGCCTTTTTCCATCTTCTCGCTGGCGGCGGCAAGCTGCTCGGCCATCTTGGCGAGTTTTTGGAGGTTCTTGGCCTGCTGGTCGAGCTTCGCCATCTCCTGCTCGAATTGCTCTTTGCTGAGACCGCCATTCTTTTTGGCTTCTTCAAGTTGCTTACGTCGTTCGTCAAGGTTCGCGAGCTTTTGAAGCTGCTTGGCCATGTCGCCGAGTTGTTCTTTCATGGCCTTCTTGTCCGCGGCCGTCATCTTGTCGGACTTCAATTTCTCTTGGAGCTTTTTCAGTTCACTGGCCGCCTTCGCAAAGTCTCCCTTGGCAAGGTCTTTGGCGAACTGGTCGGCGGGCCCTTGTGAGGCCATGTCCTTGAGCTGCTGAAGCTGCCGATTGATCTGCTCAGGCGAACCAAGTTGCTTTTGACGATCCTTGAGGGCGTCGCTAAGCTTGTTCAGCTCGATCAGGGCCTTATCTTTCTGGGCGGGCGGTGCCTTGGAAAGCGCTTCAGAGGCCTTCTCGATTTGGGCCAGCAGCTTTTCCGCCTCGGGGAACTTCGTCTTGTCGATTTCCTTGCGCTCGCTTGCAATCTTCTTGCTCAATGCCTGCGTCTGATCAACAACAAGCTTTTTGTCGATCTTTTCGACAGGCTTCGCCTGCGCTGTGAGTTGAGAAAGCTCGGGAATGAAAAGCATCGCGACCGCGAGCGCGGCGGGCACGAGCGGAATCCAGGCAAGTCTCGGCATTTTCGGTCCGAAAGCCGAAGTGATGTCAAGCTCGGCCACATGCCGGATCGCATCGTTCAGCAGGGCCGACCCGGCACCGGTCTCTCGAAGATCGAGAGGGAGCGTCAAGGCGGTGCTGAGACGTTCGTTCAAGTGAAACACGCGATCGATCGCCACGGCCGCGTCCGTACGACTCGGGCCGGTAAATGCCGCGATCAAAGCCGCGACGATGATCCCCACTCCGCCTGCCACGGCAAATGGAACCCAATCGGGAGCATGGAGGTTGGCGTTCGTGAGCTTGACGACCGCCAGTACGATCACGACGACAGCAAGCGCCGCGCACCATGACCAGACCATGGCCGAGAGGAACCGCTGAAACCGCAAACGTCGCCAAACCCGCCCGATCGGTCGTTCCAGCTCACGCACGGCACGGTCCTCCCGAAGAGATCGAATTCTCGCTGCTCTGACGAACGTAGGAGCCCTAAGATAGCACCGTGTCGAAATTTCGGCAAGGGGTGACCACGAAACGTTTCGGAGTGTTGCGACGCCTTTTTATGATCAAGCCTTGACCATTTGCGGCTCGCGACTGTAAGCCTCGGCGGCGGCGGAGAGAGCAGCGCCGGGCTCAAGCTGGTGCCCAAGGTCGCGAAGGCACGTTTCCAGTGCGGCGAGCACGAGCGTCACGTTTGACCGCCGCGACCCATAACCCATGAGCCCGATCCTCCATGCTTTTCCCTTGAGCGAGCCCAGGCCTCCGCCGATTTCGATGCCCCAGTCGGTAAGGAGTCGCTTGCGGACAGAGAGGTCATCAATCCCTTCCGGAATGCGGATGCAGCTCAGCTCGGGAAGCTGGTGCCCCTCGACGGTGACAATCCCAATTCCCATCGCCGCGAGCCCCGCCTTAAGAGCCTCGGCGTTCAACTTATGGCGGGCGAAGCGTGCTTCCAAACCTTCTTCGACAACCAGCGCCAGCGCCTCCCGGAGCGCGTAGTTCATGCTGATCGGCGCGGTGTGATGGTAAAAGCGATCGCTTCCCCAGTAGCGCTGAATCATTCCCATATCGAGATACCAGCTTTGGACCTTGGTCTTGCGGTTCTGGATCACTTCGGCAGCGCGCGGGCTGAACGAGACGGGGGCAAGACCCGGCGGACAGCTCAAACATTTTTGCGTGCCGGAGTAAACCGCATCAATTCCCCAGGCATCGATCTCAACAGGCACGCCGCCGAGCGAAGTTACCGTGTCAATCGCGATCATCGCGCCCGCCTCGTGAGCGATCCTGGCGATATCCTCCACCGGCTGCCAGGCTCCTGTCGACGTCTCGGCGTGAACGATGCCGATCAGCTTGGGGCTCACTTTGCGCAGGGCGGTTTTCACTTCCTCGGGGTCAAAAACCTCACCGTACGGGCGCTCGATGGTGGTCACCCTTGCCCCGGCGCGTTCTGCGACATCGGCCATCCTTGCTCCGAACACACCGTTAATACAAACGAGCATCTTGTCGCCCGGCTCGATCAGATTGACCACGACCGCTTCCATTCCGGCCGA
>JAYVYS010000652.1:0-3703 GCA_043784005.1 Isosphaeraceae bacterium | reverse complement strand
CTCGACAGCGTGGCCACAGCGCTCTTCAATCGCATCGGAGACTCGGATCGAGCTGACGAGTACGACCCTGACGACTATTACCTGATCGGGTGCTTGGTCGCGCAACGGGGCGATTCGACCATGGCTGAGGATTCGTGGCGGCTGTCGCTCAAAGGAAACCCGAACCATCCCGAAGCGCTCGCCGCCCTTGTGGGATTGCACCTCAAGAACGATCAACTCCACGACGCCGCCGCGCTCGCCGTTCGCCTCGCTGCCCAAAGGGGCTGGACGTCTCGTGGCAATGTCGCCCTGGCAGAGATTCGGTCCCGTCTCGGTGATCACGAAGCCTCGATCGAGGCTTTACGGAAGGCGTGTGGAGATGATCAAAGTAAGCCTTCGCTCATCGATCGCGAACGCGCCTCAGTCAAGCCAAGAGAACCCGCGATTCTTCCGAGCGACTTGGAACTTACCAAACGTTTCGCGCGGGGTTTGTTGCGGCTCGGGCAAGCGAACGAGGCGTATGAGTTGCTCAGTCGCTCAAAAATTCAAGCCGCCGGGGACGCCGAATTCTCATGGCTCTTGAGCCGAGCCTCGCTCCTCGTCGGCAAAATGGCCGACGCATCCGATGCCCTGGATGATTCACAAAACTATCGGGATGACCACCCGCTTGAACCGGAGCCCGCGGTTTTTGTGGGCGAGGCACGTTGCGCGGAGTGCCACCAGGCGATCGCGCGGCGGGCATCCGTTGCAAGGCACGCACGCACGTTCGCCAAACCCTCGGAGTTGAGGGGCCTTCCTCTGCCTGCTCCAGGCATCATCGATCCCCACGACCCTCGGGCGAAACACTCGCTGCTCCGCCAGGGTGATACGATCCGGATGGAGACTCAGGTTGATGGACAAACTTACAAGGCGGTGGTCGCCTATGCGATCGGTTCCGGAGATCGCGGCATGACCCTGCTCGGTCGTGATGACACGAACACGCTCAGAGAACTCCGTTTGTCACGCTACGGCAATATTAACCCTTCCGGCGGGTGGGACGTGACGACCGGGCACCGGCCGAAACCGGAAACCAACGACGAGTGCCTCGGCCGTTCCCTTCCGCCCGACAAGGCTCGCGGTTGCCTGCTCTGCCACACGACCGACACTCATTCCAAAGAGACCGGCAAGGGGGCCGCGTCGGCGGACCAGGCAATCGGTTGCGAGCGATGTCATGGGCCGGGTGGCAACCACATCGCGGCGGTGAAGGCGGGATTCGCGGATCTGGCCATCGCCGCCGAACCGGCGCGAGCCTCGGCTGGCGAAGTGATCGGACTCTGCGGCCAGTGCCATAGTCCAAGAGGGACCATGACCATCTCTCCCGACGATTCCTTCTCCGTCCGCTTTCAGGCCACCACCCTCACGTGGAGCCGTTGTTACACCCGAAGCGGCGAGGAACTCGGCTGCTTGACCTGCCACGATCCCCATAGCGACGCCCAGCCGGAACCGTCCCACTACGAGCGCAAATGCCTCGCCTGCCACGATTCCACTACCAAAGGCGCAAGCACGAGCGTGCCTTCCGCTGGAGTCTGCTCGGTCAACCCGGCCAGCGGATGCATCACCTGTCACATGCCTGTTGTGACCTCGACCCGCGTTCCCCATACACCGTTCACCGATCACAACATTCGTGTCCACCTCGATACCCGACCCCCGAAGAAATGATCCATCGCACTGGATTGGTCGAATCCTTCACACCTTCATTTGCTTACCTTACCAATCCAGCCATCGGGTAAGCTCGGCTCGCTGCCCTCCAACCACTCAATCATCGATCCCGTCGGGACCCCGCTTCGCACCTCCACGCGACCTGAAGGCCATCTCACCTCAACGCGATGGGCCTGCTTCGCGGCTCCCAGCCCGAAGTGAATTATCGGGCTGTTCGACGATAGATACCCTCCGCCACCATCCAATGTCCTCACGATCGACTTCGGCCCCACGAAGGCCGTGACATTCGCACCGATGGCGTTTCGATTCGCTCCGTCGCGATTCAACCGGATGGTCAATCGGCCGCCCTGGAGTTCGGTCTCATTCCAGAGGATTACGCTCGGGGCATGGTGGTGGACAACGACCACGTCGAGATCACCGTCGCCGTCGAGGTCGCCGACGGCGAGTCCACGCCCTTGGTGGACCTCACGGAAATAAGGTCCGGCGTCGGCGGTTACGTCGCGAAATCGACCTTCGCCCTGGTTCCGCCAAAGGGTCGGCGGATTGCGATAGGGGAACGTTCGATCGGACTCATTTAGGAGATGACCATTGGTCTGAATCAGGTCCATCCAGCCGTCCTGGTCGAAGTCGGCGAATGCGATCCCCCAACCTGTCACAGGCCTGCTTGCGGAGATCAGCCCGGCTGAGCTTGAGATATCAAAGAAGCGTGCACCGGGGACGTTTTTGTCGTCGGCGAGCCTGCGCCAAAGTGTGGTGCGTTCATCGACGAAGTGAGTGATCGCGACGTCCGGTAGGCCATCACCATCCACGTCGGAATACCCGATTCCCATATTAGCCTCGGCGAGTCCGTCGCCGTTAAGCGCGAGTCCCCATGCGCTTGCGACGTCTTCAAAGGTGCCATCGCCGCGGTTCCGCCAGAGGGCATTGGCCATCGCGTCATTGGCCACGAGGATATCCATATGTCCGTCGCCGTCGAAATCGGTCGCGAGGCAGCCCATCCCTCGACTTGCCTCGGCGATCCCCGCTTTCACGGTCACGTCGGTGAACGTTCCGTCGCCGTTGTTGCGGTAAAGGGCGTCGGGCTCACCCGGGAAATTTTGGGGTGAGCCGTAGCGCGGATTCCCTCGTGAGTCGCGCGCGTAAGGAGCCTTCAAGGGATCGAAGTCGAAATAGTTTGCCACGAAGAGATCAAGATCGTCGTCGCCATCCATGTCGAAAAACGCCGCGCCGAGGCTCCACGAACCGCTCACGACTCCCGCACTCTTGGAGACATCGATAAATTTGCCCGCATCGTTGCGCCAGAGTGTATTGGCTTTGTAGCGAGTGACAAAGACGTCGGGATCGCCGTCGCCATCATAATCCGCAACGGTAACGCCCTGCCCATACCCCTTCGCGACTAGGCCCACTTGATCGGAAACGTCGACAAAACGCCTTCCACCCTCATTGCGGAGGAGCACATCGTGGCTGGTCAGGTTTGAACTGCGCTTGAGAGGTCCTCCCTGGCAAAAGAACAGGTCAAGGTCCCCATCGCCATCGTAGTCGAGAAGTCCCACCCCGCCACCTGTAACCTCAACGGGCCAGAAGTCCCCTGTCTCGCCCCGATCGTATTGAAACGCGAGTTCCTGTGCTCGAAATGTCAGTCGAGGTGGCAAAATCGCAACGGTGGCACCACGTTCCGGAGTCGCGCTGAAGTGGCGTTGGGAGACTTTGGACTCTGATCCGGAACAGCCTGGTAAAACCGCGACCATGAGCGAGATAGCAATAAGTTCCCAGTGACCAAAAAGGCGTTGGAAGAGCCAAGCTCGAATCGATTTGAGAAAGGCGAGTGAATTCTTCACGACTTGAACGAGCCTCGATTTTTCATAAGCCCAAGGGAATCATCAAAGTGAGGCACGATCTAGAATGGAAATCATGCCGACTTTTCAAATTCCAAAATTTCAGTAAAATCAAAAAATGTACACATCAATATCTTAAAGACATTCTGTGGCGCGATGCCTCTTTCACAAACCGTTTTCGCAACGAATTC
>JAYVYS010000651.1:0-3624 GCA_043784005.1 Isosphaeraceae bacterium | reverse complement strand
GGTTCAGGTCGTGCTTTTCTTGCGTTGCGTGTGTGCTCATGAGCTCGAACCCGTGCGTTCCACCGAGGCCTCAGAGCACGGGTTCGAGTACGAACCCGTGGCACCCATCAATAAGATTGTATATTTCCCATTTTGAAACAATCAATGGCCCTGGCGACCGAAGAGCCTCATCTATGCCAAGAACAAGGCGAAAGCAAGCGCCGACGTCTTACTTCCCGATGCAGAAGCGGCGGAAAATCCGGTCGAGGATCTCGTCGTTGACAACCACGCCGACGACCCTGCCAAGATCGTCAATCACCTGGCGAAGATCGATCGCGACGAGTTCATCCCCCAAGCTCAACGCGACCGCGATCGCGGCGGAGGCGAGCGATTCACTGGCCCGGATCAGGCTCTCACGACATCGGGCTCCGGTGGTCGTCGCGAGGTCGTCCTCGGTGCTCTGCGAACGCAACGTCGCGGCGATCGCTTTGCGAAGCAACTCCAGACCCGCACCCGTCGCGGCGCTGGTGGGGATCGCTTCCGAAAGACCGGCCAAGGGTTCAAGGTCGCACTTGGTCATCACAAGCAGTCGCCGATGATCGGGCAGGGGGGGGAGATCAAATGTCGCATCCGCAGGCGTACAAACAAGCAATAGATCAGCGCGTTCGGCTTGCTCGACGCGAAAGTCCTGGGCGCGGATCTCGATCGCCGAGGATGCCTCGTCTTCGCCCGCGGTGTCCGTCAGGCGGATGCTCAGGCCGTCGCATTCACATATTGCGGAAAGATAGTCGCGAGTCGTGCCGGGGATTTCGGAAACCAGCGCACGCTCCTGACCGAGAATCGCATTGAAAAGCCGACTCTTCCCGGCGTTGGGGGGTCCGACCAGCACCACACTCGGAAGCCCCTCGGGACGGTCGCGCCCCTTGAGACGATCGGCAAGCGCGGCGAGGTTGGCGGCACTCGAAGCCAGGCTTTCGGAAAGCTCCGCACGGCCGAGTTCATCGACGTCGGCCTCGTCGTTGAAGTCGAGGTTGGCTTCAAGATGGGCGAGGACATCGAGAAGCCGCTCTCGAAGCACTTTCAAAGGGGAGGCGAGGCCGCCGCCGAGCTGGTCAAGCGCCTCGGAAAGCTGGGAAGGGGTTCGCGCGTCGATCACGCCGAGCACAGCCTCAGCCTGGGTCAGGTCGATCCTTCCGGAGAGGAACGCGCGGAGCGTGAACTCACCGGGGCCCGCCTGGCGCGCGCCTCGCAAGAGGAAGTGCGAGAGCAACAGCTCCAGCAACGGCACCGATCCCGTCGTGTGGACCTCAACCGTGTCTTGCCCGGTGTACGACCGGGGTCCGGACCAGAAGAGGAGCGAGACCGGCAGCAAGGGTCGAAGCGATTCGAGCCGATATTCGCCTTTGACCCGACCCGAACGGCGTTTCAAACGATCGGGAACACGCTGGCCCGAATCCAACACGAAATCTGTGAGCGCGACCTTCCAGGCGTTTGGTCCGCTCAGGCGGATCACTCCTCGGAGGGCTGGACCCGGCGGACTGGCGATCGCGGCGATCGTGTCCGCCGGGTCGAGTGTCGTCATAAAAGATGCTAACCGCAGATGACGCCGATGAATGCGGATGAATTCAAAACAAAAAAATAAACCGATTTGATTACTTTTTCACATTTGCATCTTATCGGTGTTGATCTGCGTCATCTGCGGTTAAGACGTATTCTCCCGTTTCACCGTCGCCGGTCGGGGCGAGCGCGGGGCTGGCCTTTTTCACGGTCGCGACGATCGTTGCTTTTGTCTTTATCTTTCTCATCGGAGATATTGCGGTAGGTCTGGTTCTTCTTGGCCTCGTCGAGGACCTTTTCCCAGAATTGCGAAAATTTGCCTTGGGGCTTCTCGATCAGCGGGGGACCGCCGCTGTTTCCGCCTCGGCCGCCTGATCCACCCGATCCGCCTCGGCCTGAAGGGTTCTTTTGATCGCCGATCTCCTCGACCTCGACAGGCTTGATTTTCGCTTTGGGAAGCATCAAGCGTTCGCAGATCTGCCAACTGCTACTGGTGATGAAATAAATTCCCAGGCCTGAGGGAACCTTGTAGAACATGAAGGCCATGAAAATCATCATGTACTTCATCATCTTCTGTTGCGCCTCGGCCTCCGGAGTGGTGGCGGGGGGCGAGAACAGCTTGGTCTGCACGAGCATCAAGGCGACGACGATGAACGGCAGGGCGTTGAAATAGTTGCCGAGAAAGGGGATCTCGGTCGGGAACTTGAAAAGCATGTCGGGTGCGGCGAGGTTCTCGATGTAGAGGAACTTCGCGTGTCGCAGGCTCACGCTGTTGTTCAAGGCCTGCCAGAGTCCGACGAAGATGGGAAGCTGGATCAGGGCCGGCAAGCAGCCGCTGACGGGGTTCACCCCATGCCGCTTGTAAAGCGCCCAGGTCTCGCGGGTCTGCGCTTCCTTGTCATCCTTGTGCTTCGCTTGCAACTCCTTCATGTGCGGCTGAAGGTCCTGCATCTTCTTCGCGGAGAGGGCCTGCTTGCGACCCAACGGGAACATCACGAGCCGCACGATCATCGTCAACAGGATGATCGCGATCCCGTAGTTACCCTGTTTCCCGCCGAACAACGCGGAGACCTGCGTGGTGAGCTGGTACGTCAGCCCCAACAGCGGCGTGATGACGAAGCGCGCCAGTTCGATCGCACCCGGAATCCAGCTTGTCTTGCGAAAGGCGACGTCATGCGCGCCGTAGGAATCGAGCGCTTCAAGCGTTTTGGGTCCGGCGAAGACCCTGTAGTTGTGCGAGACCGGCAGATTCGGGCCGACGTTCACGGGCTTGGAGACGATTTCGATCCCGATATCGGCCTTCTGTCGCGCCTGAAGATCCTCATGGATGACGATCGCCTTGGTCACCGCATCCCAGCGCGTTTCGGCCGTCGGCGTCGGAAAGGGCATGAGGAACGACGTGAAATACTGGTTCTCGATCCCGGCGTACTTCAAGGGCTGTGCGGGAGTGATGAGCTCAGGGGTTTCTTTTCGCTTGACGATGCTGTCGGCGGAAAGGGTGATGACCTTGGTGCCGGTGCCGTCTCCCACGCCGAACAAGGCGTCGCGAAACGTCCCTGTGTACCATTCGCCCTCAATGGGAATCCCGTGCGGACCCATCAGGCGGTAAACCACGGCCTGAGTCTTCTCGGGGCTCTCGAACGTCAGCTCGACATCAAAGCCATCGTCGCCGGGGAAGATCCGGAAGGTTTTGAGGATCGTCAGGCCGAGTTCGTCAACCTTGTTGCGAAAGACCACCTGTTGGCCTTCGGCGGTGGGACGTGTTCCTTCGGCGGGCCGAACACATTTCGTCACGGCTCGACCTTCGGCGTCGCGGACGACCTCCCACTCCTCAGTGTCGAGCGGAATCTCTCCGGGACCGATCGAAACGACCGCGGCGGTCTCTTCATCCTCTTGCGTGACCCCGGCTTTTTTTGGAGGAAGAATGGTGAGCGCGAACGTCGACGGGACGGTCAGGTCTTTGTCCGGCCGCAAGATCTGAAGGGGACGCTTGCGAGGCTTGTTATCTTCGTACTCCGCGTCGTAACGCGCCGAAGAGACCGAGGTCACACCCGCCCCGCGCTGGGACAGGTCGACCTGGAGATGATA
>JAYVYS010000650.1:0-7881 GCA_043784005.1 Isosphaeraceae bacterium | reverse complement strand
GCCGATGGCGTGTCATGGGACCTCTCCGACCTCTACAATGGTCCCGACGACCCCCGGATCGTCGCCGACTTGGATGAGGCCCACAGGCGAGCCCGAGCCTTTGAGGAGGCTTACCGGAGCAAGATCGGGGCCGAAGGCGGACCCGAGCCTTCCGTCTTGCTTGCGGCCGTCGTCGAGTTGGAAAGTCTCTCCGAACAGATGGACCGGTCCGCGGTCTTTTCCAGCCTTCTGCATGCCGCCAAGACCGATGACCCCAGGCATGGCGCACTCCTGGCGATGACCCGGGAACGTCGCACGGCGACCAACAAGCATCTCATTTTCTTTGACCTGGAGTGGGTTTCGCAGCCGGAAGACATCGCCTCACGATTGAGCGACGCGCCCGAGCTTGCTCGATATCGCCACGCTCTCCGCGAAAAACGGGCCTGGAAGCCTCACTTATTGAACGAAGGTGAAGAAAAGATCCTTGAGGAAAAAGCCGTCACCGGTCGGTCGGCGTTCGTTCGGCTCTTCGAAGAGACACTCTCAACCATCCGTTGCCCGTACCAGCACGAGGGCAATGCGGAGTCGCTGAGCACGCAACAGATCCTGGCCAAGCTCTACGACCCCGAACGCTCGGTAAGGAAAGCGGCGGGCCTTGGGCTCAGCGAGGGGCTCAAGAACCATTCTCGATTGCTCACGTTTGTCTTTAACACAGTGGTTCTCGACCACAAATCCGACTGTGAGATTCGCCGGTTCGAAAGCCCGATGGGTCCGCGAAACCTCGCGAATGAGATCTCGGAAACGGTTGTAAATGCCTTGATAACGGCGACCGAGCGTCATCATGGAACCGTCCACCGCTATTACGCGTTGAAAAAGCGACTGCTCGGCCTCGACGAGCTTTTCGACTACGACCGCTATGCGCCAATCTTTTCCGAACAGCCAGACTATGACTGGCCGAACGCCTGCCGAATCGTGCGGGAAAGTTACGAAAGATTCAGCCCCAAGGCCGGCGCGATCGTTGAGGAATTCTTCGAGAAGAAATGGATCGACGCCAGTCTTCGTGAAGGGAAGCGCGGAGGTGCTTTCAGCGCGGGGGCGGTTCCAAGCGTCCATCCCTACATCTTGCTGAACTATACCGACCGGCTTCGCGACGTGATGACGCTCGCTCATGAGCTTGGCCACGGGATACATCAGTATCTTTCACGACGTGTCGGCTACCTTCAATGCGGCACGCCGCTGACGACGGCCGAGATGGCCAGCGTGTTTGGAGAGATGCTCACATTTCAGCGTTTGCTCGAAGAAAATCCCGACCCCAAGATGCGCCTGAGCTTGCTTTGCGGCAAGATCGAAGATGCGTTCGCGACGGTCTTTCGTCAGGTGGTTCTCACGCGGTTCGAGCAACAATTGCATCGCGCGCGAAAGGAACAGGGAGAGCTTACCGCCGAAGCGATCGACGCGATTTGGATCGCCGCAAATCAGCCCATGCATGGCGACGCCGTTCGGTTGACCGATGGGTACGCATGCTGGTGGCTGTATATTGGTCACTTCATTCGCACACCTTTTTATTGCTACGCCTATGCGTTTGGCGAGTTGCTCGTGCTTGCTCTGGTTCAGAAATACCAGCGAGAGGGGGCGTCGTTCGTCCCCAAATATCTCGAACTCCTCTGCGCAGGGGGTTCTGATGCACCCGATCGACTGCTCGATCGACTTGGTGTGGACGTGAACGACCCGGATTTCTGGGGCCTTGGTCTGGGCTTGCTCGACGAGATGGTGACCAAGGCGGAGCGTCTGGCGAGCGAGATCGGCGTGGGATCTGTCTGACGATACGACGAGCCCGCGAATGCCGATCGCGGTGATCTTCATCGTTCCTTTCCACGAAAATTCATTCAGGTCGTCGCGGAATGGGGGAGCGCGAACGGTTTCTCTTACGATGGTAACTGACGAGACGGTTGGCGTTGTCACCCGAGATCGCGATCAGGGTTTCGATGTGATGACGGTCTTGATGCGTTCTCGACTCAAGCCGTTGAAAACCGCCTCGATACTCGCCGTGATCTTGACCCGTACGTCGCCAACGCCGTCGACGTCGTTACAAGCGCTGTCGCTCGGGGTCAAGACGCGGCGGGTTTCTTTACGCGTTGTTTTCGCTCCGGACGTTTTCCTTACGCCTCGCCCGGCTTGACGCAATACGTCCATTCACGGCAATTCGCGAATCCTGATGTCTTTGAACTCGACGGGCGACCCCTCGGATTCGAGGCAGAGATACCCGGTTCGCGGTTCGCATTCGTTACCACCGGAAACTTCCTCGCCGTTGACCCAAAGCCGGACTTCGCCGTTGATGGCTCGCACGTAATAATGATTCCATTCGTTCACGCCTTTGCTCAGATTCTTTGACGGAAAGCTCCGTGAGCCATCGGGAGAACGAGGCGAAAAAGGTTTCATTTTTGAAGTCCCCACGGCAAAGACGTCGCCGTTTGTGGTGAACCAGTCGCCTTTCTTGCCCGTTTGTTTCTGATACTGCTCGGCGTAGCCGTGATCGAGCACCTGTACTTCAATCCCGCCGCGCGGAAGGCTTCCCGGTTTGATCCCTTCGATGGCCTTTTCGGGTGCCCAGACGAAGACCCCGGAGTTCCCTGCCGATTTCAAGTGCCGCCAGCGGCAGACCAGCTCATAATTCGTATAAGCCTTCTTTGATCGTGTGACGCCGACGGGAAGTCCCGTGCAGTGGACCTCACCCTCTTTCCAGGTCCACGTATCGTCGTCGCAGTTTACTTTTACGAAATCCGCTTCGCCCAGCGCTGCCCATCCCGGACCGGTGCCGTCAATAAAGGCCTTTGGCGGATCTTGGGCGAGGACCGGCGTGATCAGCCAAGCGGCAGCGAACAGAGTCATCAGGCGGACGGCGCGTGCGAGATTCATGGGAGTGGTTCTCGTGCTAGCGTGAGAGATCGTCAATGCGCAGGAAGCGGAGCTTCCATGGTAGGGCTGGTCACAGCGCTGTGCGAGGGGGTGCCGTCGTGGCCTAACGTCGGCGAGGAGGCCGTTTCAGGGGGCGAGAACCAGGCGATGAGCCGTTCACCAAGGACATAGTAGACCGGGATCACAAACCGACCTAGCACCGTCGAGACGAGCATGCCGAACGCGATCACGACTCCCAGGGAATTTCGACTGTAAGCCCCTGCCCCGGTGGCCCGAACCATCGGCAGAACACCCATGATGAACGCGAATGAGGTCATCAAGATCGGCCTGAGTCGCTGCCTCGCCGCCTCTTTGGCCGAGTCGATAATACTCATCCCTTGCTTGTGCATCAGTTCGACGCCGAACTCGACGACGAGGATCGCGTTCTTGGTCTCAAGACCGATGAGCATGACAAGGCCGATCTGGCCGAAGACGTCCAGTGGCATGCTATAAATCCAAAGCCCCACCACCGCGCCGAACATCGCCAAGGGGACGGTGAGAATGATCACCATCGGCCGCACCCAGCTCTCATAAAGGGCAGCCATGAAGAGGAAAACGCAGATGACGGAGAGCGCGAAGATGAAGATCGCCGTGTTGCCCGTTTTCAGCTCTTGATAGGTTGAGCCTGTCCACTCGAAGTCGAAGCCATCGGGAAGCACCTCCGCAGCCGTAGCCTCCATGGCCTTGATCGCCTGTCCAGAGCTGAAGCCGGGGGCGGGCTGTCCCGAGATTTTCGCAGCGGTATAGAGGTTGTAGTGCGGCACGTCGATCGGGCCGATGTAATTTCGCAGCGTTCCCAGCGCGCTTAACGGTACTTTTTCGCCGCGACGATTCAAGACCTTCAGAAGCAAGATATCTTCATCCTTGACGCGAAATTTTCCGTCGGCTTGCACATAAACTCGCCACGTTTTCCCGAACCGATTGAAATCATTGATATAGTATCCACCAAGATAAATTTGAAGCGTCTCAAAAACGGTGGAGACCGGCACATCGAGCGCGCGGGCCTTGATGCGATCGAGGTCGAACTTGATCTGCGGAACACGCGCTGAGAACGGGGTGAAGAGGCCGCCGAGTTCGGGCTTCTTCCTGGCGACGGCGAGGAACTTATCAACGACATCGGCGAGTGCCTCGGCCCCTCGCCCCGCGCGATCTTCGAGCATGAATTCGAAGCCGCCGGTCGAGCCAAGCCCCTGGATCGGTGGCGGAGGAAAGGCCAGAGCGATCGCTCCTCGAATGTTTTGGCCGAATTCTTTCTGAAGCCGGCCGACAATCGCGTTGGCGCGGAGTTCCGGCTTGGTGCGTTCGTGCCATGGATCGAGCGTCACGTAAATCGCACCCGAGTTGGACTGGTTTACCTGCGTGAGCGGATTGAGGCCGTCGAACCGAACCGTCCGCGCGACTCCCGGCATCTTGAGCGCGATTTGCTCGACCTGCGCCATTACTAATGAGGTCGGCTCCTGGGTCGTGCCATCCGGCGTTTGCACGGTAACGATCACATAGCCCTGGTCTTCGGACGGGATGAACCCTTTGGGTCGGACCGCGAGCATGTAACCGGTCAAAGCGAGCAGACCGAGCGAGGGGACGACGATCAGCCACCAGTGATGCGCTGTGAATTCCAGGAAGGAGTCGTAGGAATTTTCGAGCCAACGCATGGCGTGATTGAACCATCGGAAGAAGAAGAACTTTGACTCGCCGTGGGCTTTGGGTTTAAGGAACATCCGAGACATCGCGGGGCTGAACGTCAGCGAGTTCACCGCGGAAAGAACGAACGAGAAGACGATCGTCAGGGCGAACTGATTGTACAATCGACCTGTGAGGCCCGGGATGAAGGCCACAGGCACGAACACCGCCGCCAGCACTAGCGTGATGGTGACGATCGGCAATGTGATCTCGGCCATCGCGGCGCGGGTCGCTTGGAGCGGGGCCATGCCGCGTTCGAGGAACTTCTCCACGTTTTCGACCACGATGATCGCGTCGTCCACTACCAGGCCGATCGCCAGCACCAGGCCCGCGAGTGTCAGCGTGTTGATCGAAAATCCAAACGCCGCCATCAACGCGAAGGTTCCGATCAAGGCGACGGGAATCGCGATCATCGGAATCACGGTCGCACGGAACCCCTGAAGAAATACGAAGACGACCAGCAGAACCAAGATGAACGCTTCGAGGAGCGTTTGCCGGACCTCGCTGATGTTCTCTTCGACATACTTGGTGGTATCAAACGCGATTGTATATTCCAGGCCGGGAGGAAAGTTTTTCGCGAGCCGATCCATCTCTGTCTTGACTTGCTGGACGATGCTCAACGCATTCGCGCTGGAATATTGGTAGATGGGAATGGCGGCGGCGGGCTTGCCGCTGAGGTAGCCTCCCTGTTCGTAATTCTCTGAGCCGAGCTCGACTCTGCCGATGTCGCTGAGGCGAACCACCGTGCCATCGGGCTTGGCTCGCACGATGATCTCGTCGAATTCGGCGGCCTGGGTGAGCCTGCCCTTTGCCGTCACCGGGTATTCGAACGTTTGCCCCGAGGGAACCGGAGGCGCGCCGATCTTGCCGGCCGCGGCCTGCCGGTTCTCTGATTTCACCGCCTGGATGACCTCATCGGGCGAGATCTTCTGGTTGGCGAGTCGAACCGGGTCGAGCCAGATCCGCATCGCGTACTTTCGCCCGAAGATGTTGACATCGCTCACGCCTCGGATTCTCTTGAGCACGTCCGAAACATTGATCTGGGCGTAATTATCGAGAAAGTCGGACTGAAACGTGCCGTTCGGGCTGACGAGGTTGACCACGCAAACCATGTTGGTGGTGGTCTTTTTGCTCTCGACGCCGACCTGGGAAACCTCGGGCGGGAGAACGGGTTTGGCGGTATCCACCTTGTTCTGAACATCGACCGCGCCGATATCTTGAGAAACGCCGACGTCGAGGGTCACCAGCGTCCGGGAAAGACCGCTTCCCGTGCTATCCGACGACATGTAGAGCATGCCTTGCACGCCGTTGACCTTTTGCTCGATCGGCGTCGTGACCGAGTCGGAGACGGTTTGCGCGTCGGCCCCGGTGTAAGTCGCGGTGATTTGCACCTGCGGCGGAACGATGTCGGGATAGAGAGAGATCGGCAGAACGAATAGGCAGATGCCGCCGATCAATACCATGAGGACGGCGAGCACGGTCGCGAAGATCGGTCGGCCGATGAAGAAATTAACCATATCTCTTGGATTCCAGGAGCCAGGATTCCCATCCCCGTGCCCCGATCGATCACCGAGGGGCACGCCGGACGGAGACGGTCAGGATTTGGGCCGCGGCTTGACCAAGGGGGGCTCAGCGTTTGCCGGATCAGGTTCAGGAGTGGGCATGGCCGCGTCTCCCTTGTAACGGATTGAATGATTATCATATCGGTCATTAGTGTCGAGGCGTTCCTCGGCGCGACGGTATTTATCGAGGTCGGCCACCTCCTCTTTCACCGTCTCTCCCGGCCTGGCGAGCTGCACGCCCTCGGCGATCACTTTCATCCCCGGCTCCAGGCCCGATTCCACGATCCGGAACCCTTGATAGCCGCCGACGACCTTGACCGGCTTGACGACAACCTTTCCCTGGTCGTCCGCGACGAGCACGATGGTTCCCTCTTGGCGTTCGATGACCGAGCGTTCGGGAACGAGGAACACATCGATGTATTCACCGAGATCCATTCTGACATTCACAAACTCACCCGGCAGCAGGGTCTCGTCGGGGTTGGCGACCTCGGCGCGAAGGAGAAATGTCGAGGTGGTCGGGTCGACCTTGTTGTCGACGAAGATGACCTTTCCTTTGAAGATCCCGGAACCACCATCGCGAGGCGCGGAGACCGAGATCGGCAGTCCTGTCTTGACGAACTTGGTGACGAGCGGAAGATAGCGCGCCGCGGGGTTGAGGTCGACGCCCATCGGGTCGAGCTGCTCAATCGTCACGAGCGAATCGTCGCCGGCCGTCGGGGAGCCGACGAGGTTCCCCACCTTGACCTTCAACTCGCCGACCCGCCCACCGATGAGGGCCGTCATCCGGCAATAGCTCAGGTCGATCTCGACATTGGCGAGGTCGGCCTTGGCCTGGTCGACCTTGGCGCGGGCGGAGAGAATCGTCGTCTGGTAGTCGCTCAGCTTCTGGGCGAGCAACGCCTTCTCGGCTTCGACCGCCGCCGCACTCTTGTTCTTCTTCGCAACCGCCTTATCGAGATCTTCCACCGACGAAGCCTTACGGACATAAAGGCTCCGTTCCCGTCGCTCTTCCACCTCGTCAAGTTGCATTTGCGTCTCGGCGAGCTTGACCTGCGCGGCCGCGATTTCCCTGGCCTTCGACTCTTCGGCCTGCTTCAAGCTGGCTTCCGCCTCTTCAAGGGTGGCCTTGGCCAGGTCAACCTTGACCTGAAATGGCTTCTCGTCGATCACGAGCAACAGGTCGTCTTTCTTGACGTTTCCACCCTCTGTAAACTTTTTCTCGGTGAGAAACCCTCGAACGCGAGCGCGAACCGTGTTCTGGCTAAGCGACCGGGTGGTGCCGGGTCGGTTGATCACGAGAGGGACGTTGACTTTCTTCGTCACCACCACAGTCACCGCGATCAGCGGCCTGCCCTGCCCCGCACCCGCCGTCGCAGGCGAAGTTTTCCCGCCGCAGCCGGAAAAGGCCACGAGCAGTGTCATGGCGCATGCGGCGGCCATAGGTCCGAGCTTGCCTTCGAACCGAGTAAGCCATATTGAATTCATCGGGATGGTCGCCAGATGGGTCCGCCGCGTCTGAAGTCGCGAGGATGGGTCTTGTCTTAATACCTCAACCGACGAAGGAGACCTGCCAAGGCCGAACTCCTCCCGGTTTCAGGAACCGCTATGCTAGCGAAGAGTCCATGCCCATGCAAAGGACGCGGACGCGATGATTTCCGCCTGCCGGACGTCATGGAGTCGCATTGCCCTTGGTGGTTTCCGGGGG
>JAYVYS010000649.1:0-13265 GCA_043784005.1 Isosphaeraceae bacterium | reverse complement strand
CGTACGTGACGTTGAAAGCTCTCGATGCGATCGTCCTCAGGAGGCCATGAGCACATTCCGTAAGGGTCCCAGCGCTGCTTCCAGAGCTTCCGGTCTTTTTCTTCGGGTTTCGGCTTGAGTTCAAGCGAGCGCCAGGAAAGCGATTGCCCTTCCAGGCGACTCACCATCGGCCCGACGCCCCAGATCGGCACATCAGCTTTTTCGATACCGACCCGGACCAGGGGCTCATCGGGCGACAAACCGCGCGTCGCATAAGAATATTCTCTCGCAGTCTCGGCGATCGCGAGGGCGAAGTCATCTCCGGCGGTCTGTTTGGCGGCCATCACCAGGGTATAAAGGTCGGGAGTGAGCCGGCACTCCATGAGCGAGAGGTTTCTGGCGTAGCGAAAGTAAATCGACAACAATTGGGGCGTGATCCGTTGGGCGACCTTGGGGAGTTTTCGTTTAAGACGGTCTCGCGCGGCGAGGACCATCTCCTTAACGCCATCGACGGAAAGGTTGTCGTCGGGAGTCAGCTCGCGTCGTCCTCGTTCATAGAGGCCGGTCAGAAACGGCAATTCTCCCAGCACGAAGATCAACGTTTTCGGGTCGACCGCGAACGTCTCGACAGGGGCGAAGAAAGGCTCGACCTCGCTGGGTTCGAGTTTCCGCGAGTAGGCGTCTCTCACCCAGGGCCAGTCGGGAAGCGAACAAACGAAAAGGATCAGGTCATATTTGGATTCAAGCTCACGAAGCCGGCTCGCCATGGAGACGATGCGGTCTCCATGTTGTTCCGACCTCGGCGGTGGAATCTCGCTGAGCACCGCCGCGGCGTAGCCCTCAGTGCTGACGATCTTCAGAGCGTAAGGGTCGGGATAGACGGCGGAGTGCGGCTCGAATCGCGGAGTCTCTCGATCGACAAACTCACGAGGAATCCGTTCGCCGATCGCAAGCCGGATCGCGGCGATCACCCCCTGGCATGGGTCGATGGGAACGAAACTGAACCCATCGCCGGATTCACCATCAGCATCGGCGTCGCGCTGGACGACGACGGAGACCGTGGGGAGTCGTTCGACGGCCGCCTCGACGTCGTCTTGAAAGGAAGGAGGCAAGGGGACGGCGAGGCAGTCGTAGGGGCGCGACAGCAGTTCCTCACGGACGCGGATGGCGAAGTCGCCGGAGCCGTGAACGATTGGCATCACCCGGATCTTTGGGCTGATCTTGAGGAAGTCGTCGGCGGTCGGGTGATCACTCATGGCAGAGCCTCGCCTAAAATTTGGATTTCGCTCTCGGTTATTGAACAGGAGCACAGCGTTTCTATCGCCTGCGCGCCTCGCCGAGATGAAATTCTTGATCATGTTCCCATGTGTCGGACGAGTCGAAATGGTGGTTTTCCAAATTCGTCGAGCCAGCATGTTCGTGGTCGAACAAAAAGCAACCGTAACCATCGACGGTGAGAATGATATTTGACCAATCATCTCTCGCTTTCGCGGCGAGTTTTTGAAGTCGCGTCATATCATCCTCTTCCACCGCCTTACCATTGAGAACAAAACGTTTCGCGCTTCGGAGTTCGACAGGAAGCCTGATTCTAGTGCTTTCCGGGACTTTGCCGAGTTGAGTCGTCTTTCCGTCGACGATGAGGGTCAGGTGTTCGATGGCGATTCCATAGTTGTTTTCGAAAACCAGAGTAGGCTCGCGCGGAAAAAAATGACCCAGCACGCGAAGCCCGCGAAACGTCCAAAGGGCGGCCAATCCCATGAAAACACTTATCAATATGCGAGTGGATCGCGACGTCTTTATAAGAGCAAAAAAGGGCGAGGATCGCTTCATGTCCCGAGAATCTCCTTGAGATCGAGTACGAAACCCGGCAAGACGTCTTCGCCGGAAAGCGTCGCCGGCCTAAGAAGCTTCTCGACGGCCCGTTTCGGGCGATAGATCTCGACCTTGCCAGTGAGCGGATCAATGAACCAGCCGAGTTGTGCCCCTTGATCGATGTATTCGAGCATTTTCTTGCGAATCCGGTACGGCCTGTCCGACTGGGAGCGAATTTCTACGACGAAATCGGGGCAAAGCCGAAAGAAGACTTCGTGTGGAACGGGGGTCCGTGATTCCCAACGATTCTTGGCAACCCAGGAGGCGTCCGGGCTGCGGGTCGCGCCATTGGGAAGGATGAATCCGCCCGAGGAGTCATATGCATGACCTAGCCCACGTCCTTTTTCTTTCGTCCAATTCCAAAGCTGAGAAGACAGATCAAGGTTTTTCTCGGAGGTTTCACTTCCGCATGGTGACATGATTTCGAGTTCCCTCCTCGCGGTCATTTCGAGGCGGAGATCGCGGTTTCCCGCCGCGAGCGCTTGAAAGACTTCGACGGTCAGCGCGGATCTTGGTTCAAACCGAAGCCGAAGCAGCATCCCGATGGGCGGGCAATCGATCGAGGGCGCTCGTCGCGACGGACGGGAGGTGGCGACACTGGGGCTTTCAGGTTTCTCAGTCATTGTGGTTATCCATCCGATCCAAGCATTCGGACATCCGGTTTATGACCCCTACGATTTCCGTCAGCAATCGCATTTGCGTCGAGGCGGTCAATGAATTTCCCATCCTTCGAGAGTCAGGCAACCGTGGTAGTCGATGCCAACGTGAACATCGCGGCGAGCGTCCTTTGCGATCTGAGTGATACGCGACAATTCATCAGTGTCGATCGTCTTGCCTTGGATTTTGACGACTCTCGCGGTCGGGAGTTTCACAGGTAAAGTCATCGATCGACCCTCCTTTAGCGGTCCGAGATCCGTCGTTTGATCGCCGATCGAGATCTTTAAGTGATCGATGTCTCGATATCCGTCGTTTTTGAAGAGCATTCGAGGCTCGCGCGGCCATTGTGATAAAAACGAGAGAGACGCGAGGACGACGAGCGCGAGCACAAGGATTGGTACTGCTCCGGTCAAGCTTGTACGCGAAATCGGTGCTTGCAAATCCTCATTCATCGTCATCCTCCTGGTCCGCATCGTCATCCATCATATCGGGATGTAATGGATCGTCGGCCGCGAAAAAGAGATCACCCAGACCTAAAGGCGCGTGTTGGCCTCCCATCGCCCTGCGCTTACGACGGGCGAGTTCTTCGAGGTCGGCGGCGTCCTCACCGAGAACGCAGAAGAGGGCCTCGCGCCAGGCCTCGTCGCGCGACATGGGGTGTTTCGGATCTTGAGCCATCCGTTTGATCGCGAACCGGAGCATGTTGATGCCGTCGCGCGGAGAGAAATCCAGCTTCAACGCGTGCGCCTGCTGAAGGAACTCCACGGTCATCGCCAAAAGCTCGACACGGGCGAACGGGAGATGGTATTTCAGGATCGACATCTCGTCGTCGCGAGTCGGGAATCCCAGTGTGAGTGTCGGCTGGAGCCGGGAGAGGATGTAGTCGGGAACCTCGTACGTCGATTCATCTTCATTCATCGTCACACATACGCGAAAATCAGGATGCGCGGGGATCGTGACACCCGCCACGACACTCTCGGCATAGCGCCTATGGTCGAGAAGCGCCGCGAGGCTCGCCCACGATTTCTCATTCATCCGGTTTCCCTCGTCGAGCACGCAAACACCCCCGGTCAGCATCGCGCTCACGAGTGGCGAGGCATGGTAGGCGATCTTGCCGGACTCGGCGAGGACCGGAGTGACGAGCAAATCCTCGGGCCGCGTATCGGCCGTACACTGATTAATATACAGCGGTTGCTTCCGGAGCTTGGCCGCGGCCATGGCGAGCGTGGTCTTGCCGATCCCGGGAGGACCTGTCAGACGAGGAGAGAGTGGACGGTCGCTGGGGTCGACGACTAGCCAACAAGCGAGCAATTGTCGAAGAATCGCGTCCTGGCCGATCCAGGTCTGGTCAGTGGTGTCGGGGTGGCCGAGGTGGAGCATCACGCCCCCGACCTCAACCGTCTTGTTCGCGCTTGGCATCGTGTGTCGTTTCCTGGTCCGCACTGGTTCCATCGTTCGGCTAAAACCAGTGTACCGCCCACCCGCTGGACTCGCGAGCGAGACTCGCGGCGGATAGCATCTTGCCCCCGGAGTCGTTGCGTGGTTAGTTGTCCGACGTGCCCTAACGATTCGACAGGCGGTATCCTTCGGAGCATCGGTGCATGAGCGTTCCTTCCGAGCCCAACAGCGGGCCGACAACCTCGCCCGCGACGGGTCCGTTCCGCGCGATGGTACGTGACATCAGGGCCAAGATTTTGAGCGGGCTGCTTGCCGCCTCACCGATCGCCCTGACGTTTTTCATCGTGAACTGGCTTTACGTCACCCTCACGACCGTCATCCTGACTCCCGCGATCGAGGCGGTCCGATTTGTTCTGGGAAACCACGGGCTGAGCGAGAGCTTCTGGTACAAGTACCTCGCGCCGGTGCTGGCCGTGGGGCTGGTGCTATTCCTGCTCTATTCGCTCGGTGTGTTCGTTCAACTGCGGCTTTTGCGAGCGGTCGATTGGGTGCTACTCAAAGTGCCCGTCGTCAACACGATTTTCAAGGCTCTCAGCAACGTCTTTCAGTCGATCGGCAAGCAGCTTGAAGGAGACTCCGGCTTCAAACGTGTCGTGTTGGTGGAATTTCCTCAGCCAGGGATGAGGTCGTTAGCATTCGTCACCAATACACTTCGCGACGCGACCACGGGTCGCACGATCCTCTGCGTCACGTTGCTCACCGGAGTGATGCCTCCGTCGGGCTTCACGCTGTTCGTCCCAGAAGAGCACGTCACGGACATCGATTGGTCGATGAACCAGACGCTTCAGGCCATCCTCTCGGGAGGGATTACCGCTCCTGCGTCGATTCACTACTTCCAAGGGGTAAACGGCCCGCATATCGCCGGAGACTCATAGTGGATTCCAGGTGTTGCCCCTGGATTGTGGTACCGGAGAAATAGGTTTGTAGCCAACCGTCGTCTCACAAGCGGTTGAAAAGACCCTGCGGCACCTGCCTCGACCACCATTCAGGGCAATAACGATCACTGCCCCGAAATCAGCGATGCGCCATGACGATTGAACTGGATCGATTCAATCCTTCAGAAAACGAAAAAAGCGAGGACCGGTTGACCCGGCCCTCGCTTTCTATCTTGATCGGCCTTGGCCCGGCTAGGGGCGTTGGGACGGTCTCTCAATACATGTCGTCATAGCCGCCGTGGCCGCCGCCGCCCGCAGGCTTCTCGTCCTTGGGCATATCGGCGATCAGGGCGTCGGAGGTCAGCAACAGGATGCTCACGCTCGCGGCGTTCTGCAAGGCCGAACGGGTGACCTTCGTCGGGTCGATGATACCGGCCTTCACCATGTCGGTGTACTTGTCATTGAGCGCGTCATAGCCAAAGTTGCCGGTCCCTTCGGCGACCTTCATGACGACCACGCCACCGTCTTGACCCGCGTTTTCGGCGATCTGCGCGATCGGGGCCGAACAGGCGCGGACGATGATGTCGTAACCGGCCTTCTCGTCGTGGGTCAGGTCGGCCGCGGGCTTCACGGTCTTGGAGGCACGCAGCAGGGCCACGCCGCCACCGGGCAGGATGCCCTCTTCCAGCGCCGCGCGAGTCGCATGCAAGGCATCTTCGACGCGAGCCTTCTTCTCTTTCATTTCGCTCTCGGTCGCGGCACCGACGTTGATCTTGGCGACGCCTCCCGCGAGCTTCGCGAGACGCTCTTCGAGCTTCTCACGATCGTAATCGCTCTTGGTGTCGCTAATCTCACGACGGATCGCATCAATCCGGCCTTTGATCGCGTCGTGCTTGCCAACGCCTTCGATGACGGTGGTGTTGTCCTTGTCGATCATGACCTTCTTGGCCTGGCCGAGGTCGGCGAGGGCGACGTTTTCAAGCTCGATGCCGAGCGCCTCGAAGATCGGCTTGCCGCCGGTCAGAACGGCGATGTCTTCAAGCATGGCCTTACGGCGGTCGCCGTAGCCTGGAGCCTTCACCGCGGCGCACTTGAAGGTGCCCCGAAGCTTGTTGATGACGAGGGTCGCGAGGGCTTCTCCCTCAATGTCCTCGGCGATCAGCAAGAGCGGCTTGCCCGTCTGAGCCACCTTCTCAAGAACCGGCACGAGATCCTTTACCGACGAGATCTTCTTCTCGTAGATGAGGATATAAGCGTCCTCGAGGACAGCTTCCATCGTGGTCGGGTTCGTGACGAAGTAAGGGCTGAGGTAGCCCCGGTCGAACTGCATGCCTTCGACCCATTCGACTTCGGTCTTGAGGGCTTTGCCTTCTTCGACCGTGATCACGCCGTCTTTGCCGACTTTCTCAGTGGCTTCGGCGATCATCTTGCCGACTTCGCTGTCGAAGTTCGAGGCGACCGTCGCGACCTGCTCGGTTTCTTTCTTGTCCGAGATCTTGGTCGACAGCTTGTGGAGCTGGGCGACGATGTCTTCGACGGCCTTGTCCATCCCGCGCTTCATGAGCATCGGGTTGACACCCGCGACCACGGAGCGGAGACCTTCGTTGTAAATCGCCTCGGCCAACAAGGTCGCGGTAGTCGTGCCGTCGCCGGCGATGTCGGAGGTCTTGCTGGCGACCTCCTTGACCATCTTCGCGCCCATGTCTTCGTACTTGTCGTCGAGCTCGATTTCCTTGGCGACGGTCACGCCGTCCTTGGTGACGGTCGGCGAGCCGAACGACTTCTGAATGATGACGTTCCGGCCGCGGGGGCCAAGCGTCACCTTGACCGCGCGGGCGAGCTTCGCCACGCCGCGCTGCATTGCTTGCCGGGCATCCTGGTCGAATACAATCATCTTCGCGGCCATGAACTCGATCTCCTCAAAGACGGATGATATTGTTTGAATGCGTTTCGCGTGAGTCGTCAGTTCGGTTTCGCGAAGTAAGTGAGAAGCGTCAAACTCTTAACTCACGGAAAGCCGCGACGCATCCCACGGACTTGGCCGAACCTTGCTCAGACTTGGTCGACGATGGCGAGGATGTCATCCTCACGCATCAGAAGAACCTTCTTATCGCCCTCGATCTTGAATTCTTCACCGGCGTACGAGGTGAAGATCACGCTGTCGCCGATCTTGACCGTGAGGGGTCTGCGCTTGCCGTCTTTGGCCACGCGGCCATCACCGACCGCGACAACTTTGCCCTTCTGGGGCTTATCCTTCGCAGTGTCGGGAAGAACGATCCCGCCGGCGGTCGTCCCCTTCGACTCTTCCCGCTCGACCACCACGCGTTCGCCCAAAGGCTGGATCTTCATGGAACCCAATCTCCTATTTCAAGCCGCGCCCGGACGCGGTTCGCAATGACTCATGCCGTCTCCAACAACCAGGGAGAGGCAACGGGCGAGGCGTCATGACAGCGAACCATTGATGCAAGCCCCGTGCCTTGATGTCCAATTCTTCCTAATTCTAATGAGAGTCAACTGTTAGAAAGTTTGATCTCGGAGGGGCTCACGTTCTTTGGTCTGCCGCGGCCGGACATTTCCGGACCCACCTGCCATTTAGGCAGTCGTCTGAGGGTCGGTTGAACGGAGCCAGATATCGGGAACCTTGCCTGACCCCGCCTCTGTTTCCGTCTGTCCTCTCACTCGGGCACACGTCAAACGACCCATCAACGCCGCCGCGTTCCCCGAGAGAATTGCCGCCGCCGCTTGAGGAGGGAACGCGGATTGAATCCAGGCCACGACCGCTTCGACGTCATTCACGCCGGGCAAAGTCTGATCGACTCCAAGGAAATCGGTCCCGATCGCAATCCCCTCGAACCCCGCTCGGCCGAGATAGGGGAGTTCCGCAACAGCTTCGATGTCGACCTTAATCGCCTCCTTCGACTGGTAGAACGGCGGTCCCACGCTCAGGCCGATCACTCCTCCCAATACCCGCAGTCTGGCGATGTTTTCTCTGGTGATGGCGCGAGGTGTGTTGAATCCGTCATGTGACAGTGCCCCATGACTATAGATAGGAATTAGCCGATCGGAACACGAGGGATTGGACTCGAACCAATCGAGAACTTCTGATGCCGCTGTCGGATTCATGTGGGCGATGTCGATGGCCGCGCAGGGGCCAGGCGGGAGATCCGCAAGTTGTTGGAGGAACGCGCGGCCAAGATCCGTCAGCCCTCGGGAGTCTCCACGAACCGACGAACCCGCGAGCGCACTATTCTCGCTGTAGACCGGCTGGAAAATCCGAACCCCCCGATCGAAAAGCGCGGGGAGCCGTTCGAGATCATGAGGTTCACGGACCAAAGAGTCGAAGCCCTCGACACCGATTATCCCCCAACAAAGCCCCTCGGGCTCATTTCGCCAGCGACCGAAGTCTTCGGGTCCGATCAGCAATCGACCGGGAAATTCGGCCTCCAGGCGGGTGATCAGTTCTCCGAGCGCCTTCCACGGGTCGGGCTGACGCGCCCAATCCTCGGCCCGACGGTAACAAGAAAGGACGGCGGCCGATGTCGCCTGTAGATACCCGGCTGATTGGCTGATCCGCTGTTCCACTCCCGTATAGAGGGCTGGGTCGAAGACGGTGGTTTCACCGGCATACTGAAGCAGCCAGTCGCAATGAAGGTCGATCAGACGTTGGGCGGGCATGTTGGGAGAATCTTTTCAGCCTGAGGATCAGGAGTTATCGATCGGTCGGTGTCTCAAGTGGCAGCGCGTCCAGCCAGCGCGTGATGACTCCGGAAAGTGTGTTCCAACGAATCTGATCGCGAAGGGTATCGCCCTCGATCTGACCGTTCCAAAGCACCGGCGGTGCTTCCGCCAGCGAATTGGCAAGGGCAGTGCCTGGTGAGATGAGATCGCCGAGGCGGCCCGGCCAAAAGACGCCAGAGCGCTGAGGCGGATTTGGTCCCCAGGACGTTCGCATCAAGTCGGCTGACGAGTGCGCCGGGTGATCCATTGCGTCGAGCCCAGTCGTCAAAGCCCCAGGCCCCCAGCCGAGCAAGACACTTTTCCCCCGCCGTTTGGCGGCGATCGGCTTTCCGCTAACAACTCCCATCGCGCGAATGCCATCAGGTGCCGGCTCGTCGATCGGCTTTCTGGAGTAGGCGGCCGCGAGGCGAGGGAGAACCCGATCGAACAGCTTGGCCGCGCCGATTTCATCTCGTCCGTGAAAAACCAGTATGCCACCGGAGACCCGGCCATCCGACTCGCCCAATAGGACGACCGTAACGCCTTGAAGAACGGGCCAAAGATCCTGCTCTGGAAAAATCTTCACCCCCGCGGCCAGAAGATTGAGGCGAGTCCTGAATGGGGCGACATTGACGCGGGTAGAATCCGCCTTCTCGATCCGATCAAGCAGAGCGAATGTGGATTCGATCGTGCCGACGCGGTTGTCGAGAGCGACCACCGCCGCGGCGATCACGTGCGTCTTGGGGATGGGTTTGAGCCAATCGAGGTCGATCGTCGGGGAACCGGTCGCGGAAACGCTGAGCTTGGTCGTCAGGTCGAAAGCCAGTGTCTGGTCGACAAGCCCAAGGTGTCCGGTCGATTCCGTACAGCCCAGAGCGTCGAGGGCCTCAATCGCGCGGCGCGCGTTGAGGCTTTTGAGGCCGCGAAGTCCCGCCGGATCAAGTCGAACGAGGCAGCCGTTGACCTTATTGTTTGTCCCTGACCTGACCTCGTCCGTGGTGAAGCCGCCAAATAATCCCTCCCTGTCGGAAGCGATGAGCAGTTGCCCCTGACGAGCGATGGCGAGCGCCGCGCCCGACGGACCCAGACGCAGAACGGAACGCCCGTCGACGACCGATTCGGTTGAACCGTCCGTGAGCGCGACCGCCGTGGCGAGTGCCGCGAGCGTGCCGTCGTCCTCGGGCATCACGGCCTGCCATCGCATCGCACCGGTCTCCGGGTCGACCCGGAAGTGGAACCTGGCCCCTTCGAAGATCTTCAATTCGCGGACCATCGCGGGATTGAAGACGGAGATCAGGGCCTCCCTCGCCTTGCCCAGCCCGAGATTCGCCGTGGCATGTCGCCAAGCCGCGAGTGCCGCCGCAGGATTTGCCGCTCTCGAACCCTCAAAGAGGCGAATGACATTCGCCCCTTGCGAATCAGGATGTAACAGGAGGATGCTGAGCGCGGGGGGGGGCGTCTCGGCTGTCGGAGGAGCCCCTTCGCCACAAAAGGAGAGGAATAGGGTGCCGACGATTCCGAATTTCATGACCACTCTGATCCCCTCCCGACGGAGGCCAACTGGCAAAAGCACCAGATCGGGACGTTCATTCTAACCGGTTCCCGCCGTTGATTGTGCTCGCATGGCGCGGACCTCACAAGTCGATTTACAGGCAGGCCCGTTTCATTCGGTTGGCCTGAGAGGAAAAGACAGGATCCAAGAGGCAAGAGTCGAGATGAGAAACAGAAGTCGGAAACGGATGGCTCGATTTTTCGCCTCGTGTACGATCTCTAATCCGCTCGTTGCCGATTACGCTCGTTGATCGCCTTCGGAGACGGAAATCGCCCTGGATTGACACTGCGGAGTGAACTGTCGGCTTTCCCTGCATTGGACTTGAGCGTTTTTTCGGTCTCTGCTACGTTTCGGATCGGTGAGAGTTTCGCTCTCGTCTCAACTTACTGAGGATCGAAGACTCGCCAGCCCGGCAAGGAGGCCCCTGGCATGGATCGCCGCACGGCATTGATGATGACGATGCTCATGGGAGGATGGCTCCCGCGCGGCGTATTCGCGCAAGGGGCGGGACGCCGAGCGTCCACGAGCCGAGTGGCCCAGAAGGGCGCGACACGTCGAGCATCCGAGCCGGAATCCGAACCGGAGTCGGGTGCCGGGAATACCTTGCCCCCTGCCTCTCAGGCCACCGGAGACGACTCGCCTCCGTCTGGTTTCCCCACCGAAACCGGTCAGAAATGGCAGAACTTCGACATCACACGTTACACCGGGCTCGACCACAGCCAGCCAAACCCTCAGAACGCGATCGTCGAGTGGATCTTCCGACGAACAGGGACCGGCCCTTGGCACGGCGACAAGCTTGCCGTCCTCAACGCGGGACGCACGCGCGTGCGAGCTTTTAACGATCCCAAGACGCTCGAACAGACCGCGAAAGTGATCGAGCGATTCACCGATGCACAAACGGATTTCCTCTCGATGCGCGTCCGATTCGTCGCGGCGATCGACACGCGCTGGCGGTACGCGGTTTATTCGCGCTTGACCCCCGTGGGAAGCGGCCCGCAAGGTCAACAGATCTGGACACTCAACGTCGAAGATGCTGCGTTCGTCCTCGCGCAAATGCAAGTTTACCAAGGGTTTCGCCTCCTGACCGACCAAAAGGTTGAGATGGTGAACGGACAAACCCTCACGGTGAAAACCTCCGAGCCACGCGGATACACTGGCGGCATGGCGAGGGAAAGTGCCAATGGTCTGGGTTACCAACCCAAGGCCGAGCAGCTTGAAGAAGGCGTCACATTGCGCCTGAGCCCGCTCCTGACGTTCGATGGCGATGCCGTTGACGCCGCGATCGACCTCTCGGCGAACACGGTAAAGAGCCTCCATCGCACCAAGGTGATCGCTCCCAGAGAGATCGGACCGGCCGAAATCACAATCGACGTCCCCGAGGTCGTCGAGTCGCGTTTGAATCAGACGGTCAAAGGTTGGCCGTTGGGACAGACCCTATTGATCTCGGCGGGGATTCAGCCAGGGATTTTGCAGGCGAAAGGCGGTTTTATGAACCTCCGTCTGCCAGGAACGGTTCCGAGCGGAACCGAACTTCTTGTCTTCCTCGACGCCGAGAGCGCGACCCGTCCCAAACGCGCCGCGGCGCGAGATCGGGACCGCGAGCGGGACTGACCGGCCTCGATACCCAACCTGCCTGTGCGCACTCGTCAGGCGGCGGTTTCGTGGGTATAAAGGGGGGGAGTAGACAAGACTTCCGTCCTTCCCGAAGGTGTCCGCCCGACCATGCAGTCCTTTCCGACCGGCCCCAGCGTCGTCCAGGGCCGAGCCCGCGGCGTCCTTCCCACGATCGGCGGCCCCTATTTCGCTCTGGCGGCGTTGTTCAGCATGAACTTGCTGAACTATGTGGACCGCTACACCTTTTTCGGGGTCGGCAAGCAGATCACCGAAGGCTTGCAAATCAGCAAATTCCAGTACGGCGTCCTCAGCGTCTCGTTCATGGTCGTCTACACGATCGTCTCGCCGATGGTTGGGTGGATGGGTGACCGTTATAGCAGGCGCGTTTTGCTCGCGACAGGCGTTGGGCTCTGGAGTATCGCGACCGTCGGCTCCGCGTTTTCTCGCGGGTTCAACGACATGTTTTTCTGGCGCGCGCTGCTCGGGGTCGGCGAGGCCACCTACGGCGTGATCGCGCCGGCTTTGCTGGCCGATCTCTTTCTCCCCAAGCATCGCGGCCGGGTGATGGGATTGTATTTCCTGGCGCTTCCGCTCGGTGGCGGCCTCGGCTACGTGATTGGCGGAAAAGTCGCGACCGTGTGGGACTGGCGGGCGGCCTTCCTCGTGGTCGGCATCCCTGGACTCTTCGCAGCGCTCGCGGGCTTGATGATTCACGATCCCGGACGCGGCGCTTCCGAAGGGAAAGCCGCGTCGGGCAATGCGGTACGACCAAAGATGAGCGATTACCTCGACCTCTTCCGGACTCCCACCTTCCTCTTCAATACATTTGGCATGGCCGCCGTCACCTTCGCCACCGGGGCCCTTGCGGCCTGGGCGTCGATCTTCTACCAAGAGGTCCGCGGCATGGACCTCACAGACGCCAACAACTGGATAGGCGGGATGACCCTGCTTGCCGGTCTGGTGGGAATCAGCCTGGGGACATGGTTTGCCGACCGTTTGCTACGCTTTACTCGTCGGGCGTATTTGCTCATGGCTTTTGCCGCCGTCGCGATCGCGATCGTGCCGGGAACGATCGGGTTGCTAGACGCCAACAAGACGACATCGCTTTCGTATCTTTTCGTCTCGATGATCCTGCTGGCAAGCGTACTGGGACCGTGTAATACGGTGACCGCGAATGTCGTTCCCGCCAACCTTCGCGCGACCGGCTATGCGGTGAGCATCTTTCTCGTTCACGTATTCGGCGACATTACCTCGCCCGTGTTCATCGGTGCGATCGCGACGCTTTTCGGTAAGCCTTGGGTGGTGAACTCGCCGGTCGGGAGATTGCTTGACACGATCGGGGCCAGGCCGGTGGGTGAGACGAATCTCACAATCGGGATGCTCTCGGTCGTTCCGGTCCTGGCTTTGGGAAGTCTTCTCTTATTTCTGGGTTCACGCCACCTTCCCCGCGACCAGGAGCGAGCAAGGCTCTCGGGTGCTGGCGAAGCCGGGGATAGGGTCGCGGCTCACTGATTGGATCAAGATTCGAGATTCATGAATGA
>JAYVYS010000648.1:0-5136 GCA_043784005.1 Isosphaeraceae bacterium | reverse complement strand
GACGAAGCGAGCGTATTCCCGTCGGGGCTGAAGGCCAGGTTCACAACGGCCCCCGCGTGTCCCTTCAGAATCAGTAAGTTCTGTGCTCCGGCCACGTCCCAAATCCGGATCGTCTTGTCATAACCGGAGGAGGCGAGCCGGCCGTCGGGGCTAAAAGCCAGACCGTCGATCTCGCCGAGGTGTCCTTCAAGGGTCCGAAGGAATGTGCCAGTTTCGGCACTCCAGGTCCTCACCATCCGGTCGGCACCGGCGGTCGCGAGCGTCCGGCCATCGATGCTGAAAGCCGTCGCGATCAGGGGGGCGGTGTGCTCTTTGAGGATTGCGCGAGGCTGACCGCCGGGCAGGTCCCAAAGCCTCGCCGTGTGATCGCGGCTCGCCGAGGCCAGGATACGGCCATCGGGACTCAGCGCCAGGCCTCGAACGGCATCGGAGTGTTTGTCCAGCGAGAGCCGGACCTCGCCGGTCAACGGGTCCCAGATTTTCACCGTGTGGTCGCCGCTGGCCGAGATCACTTCTCGCCCATCGCGGGTGAAGAGCACGGCGTGGACGATGTCTTTATGGGCGGTTAAAGTGAAGCGCGGCTCGCCGCTAACAGTGTCCCATAGTCTGACCGTGCCTTGCGATCCTTTGACCAGGGAACTTCGGCCATCACTGGAAGCGATCGTGCGGCCATCCGGGCTGAATGCCACGGAGCGGATGCGATTTTCGTGGCCCTTGATGAGATGCACGAGACGGCCAGAGGGAAGCTCCCAGACTCGCAACGCATTATCATCGTGGCCCGAGACGAGCCGACGTCCATCCGGGCTGTACGCGATACACTCAACGCTTCCGCCGTAGGTCAGTACCGAGGGGCTTTGCAGCGTGCGAGGCCGAGGCGGTCTGGCGGCGTCCCAGACCTTTACCGTGCTGTCCGCGCCTGCCGAGGCGATGTCTCGACCATCGCCGCTATACGCGACCGCGCGGATCTCGTCGGTATGTCCTTTGAATGTTCGCAGCGGCTGGCCTGAGGATGCGTCCCAGACACGCGCCGTCTCATCCGCCCCACCGGAAACGATTCGTTCGCCGTCGGGACTGTACGCCAGTGAAATCACGCGGCCGGTGTGCCCACGACAGACCGCCACTTCTTGACCCGTCGCGACCTCCCAGATCCGCACAGTCCTATCAAGGCCCGCCGATGCGATCCGTTTGCCATCGGGACTGAATGCCACCGCGCGCACCTCATCGGTGTGCCCGTTAAAGATCCTTCTCGCGGTAGGTTCGAACGATGCGGGAGCCCAGATTTGAACGGTTTTGTCGTAGCTGGCCGTCGCCACGGTGAGGCCGTCGGGACTGAACGCGACGCTGGCGACCGGTCCCCCGTGCCTTCCGAGGAATGGGCGGGTCAGCCGACCCTCGCGCGTCTCCCAGACCCTCATTCCGTGGGCCGAGACCGCGGCGACGAGCGTCTGACCGTCGGGACTCCAGGTCAGGCCTTGAACAGCGCCGGGGTCTCCTTCCAGACGCAAGGCGATCTTACCGGAGGCGGCATCATAGAGCACCAGCGAATTCTTGGGACCAGGCCCCGCGAGCCTTGAGCCATCGGGGCTATAGGCCAGAGCGTAAACGCCTGCGGCAAGCTCGCCGTTTGTCCCTTGAGAGGAGACTCCCAGAGTGCGCCGGAGACTTCCGGTTTCGCGGTCCCATAGCTTGATGCGCCCATTCTTTTCGAGCGAGGCGATCGTATGTCCGTCGGGGCTGAACGTCACACCGAAGACGGCGGCGTCTTTGAAACGCAGCGTCAGTCGATCCTCGTGGCCGAGTCGCCAGAGATAGCGCCATTCCCAGCCGCGGCGATCGGGCTCGCCGAGCCTCGGTCGAAGCAAGTCGAGGAAGCGGCTCAGCCGGCCGATGTCGTCATTGTCCCAGGCCGCGAGAGCGAGATTGGAACGCGCCGAATAAAGGGTCTGGCGCAGCACCGCCTCCGCGGCCTTGAGTCCCGCGTTCGCCGCGTCGGTCTTTTGGCGCTGAAGCTCGCGGCTGTCCGCCAGTTCTTTCTGGACGATCGCCTGGTCGTGAAATTGCCTGGCCGCGATCAATGATCCGGCGGTAACGAGCAAGAGGACCGCGGTGAGCACTCCCCCAAGACCCGCGATCACCGGGTTGCGGTGAGCCCAGCGAACATAGCTCTCAAGATACGAGGCGCGACGCGCCTGAATCGGCTCATCGTTCAAGAGCCGCTGAAGATCGGCGGCCATCGCGCCCGCCGACGTGTAGCGATGTGAGGGATCGCGCTCGATCGCTTTATGAACAATGGTTTCCAGGTCGCGCGGCACCTTCGGGTTGATCCTGCTCAGGCGAGACGGATCGGCCTCGGACGCCTGGCGAACCAGAACACTGCGCTCTTTTCCCTCGAACGCCGGGCGAAGGGCGATGAGCTCGTAAAGCGTCAGACCAAGGCTATAAATATCGCCTCGCGCGTCGGCCCGCCCATCAAACGCTTCTGGGGGCACGTAGCGCAACGTTCCCAGAACGTCGCCGGTCTGCGTCAAATCTTGCTGATCGTCAGACTTGGCGAGACCAAAGTCGGTCACCCAGACGGTTCCTTGATCGTCAAGCAAGAGGTTGGATGGCTTGATATCGCGGTGCAACACCCCTTGCCGGTGAGCGTATTCGAGCGCATCGGCCACCTGGATGCCGACCCGTGCCACCCCTTCCCAATAAGTTCCGCCTCCCCACCGCCGTGATCCCCGGCTCGGAAGTGTCGGCGGTGGAGTGCTGTGCGAAGAATCCGGCGGAGAGACCGGGGCGCTGCCGAGGTCCGGCATGACGCAGACGTCAACGTGGATCTTCACATCACAGCCGTTCAAGAGTGTCCGGGCCGCGTTGGTGACGTACGCGTCGTGAAGCGTACTGTCGCCCGGATCGCTTCCCGGGCCGACGCCGGCGGTCGAACCGGGTGCGGCCTTCAATCTCTTCAGCTCGCCCACCACCTGGTCCAGGCCGAGCCCCTGGATGAACTGCATGATGTAATAAGGGGTGCCTTCGTGCTCGCCGACACCGAAGACCGGCACGATATTGGTATGGTGCAACCCGGCCGCGGCCTTGGCTTCGCGCTGGAACCGGAGCCGCACTTTGGGATCACGAAACCATTGCGGTAGCACCTTCAACGCCACGCGGCGACCGAGCGAAACCTGTTCGGCCTCATACACGATCCCCATGCCCCCGCGACCGATCTCGCGGAGAATCCGGTAATCCCCGAGTTGCCAGGGAATCTCTCCCCCGCTCATACCGGACAAAGGCGCGCCGTGCTGGAAGTCGATGCGAAGATCCTCATCATCGATGAGAATATCTTCGATCATGGCCATCCCGGAGAAGTTTTTCTGGATCTCTTCGGCTAGATGGGGAAAGCGATCGATATATTCTTTTAAATGAGGCCGTTCGCCGTTGCGGTAACGCGCAAGGTATTCATCGGCGAGATCCTGAACGACCTCATCGGGGGAGCGCGTTTCGCTCCCAATCAGTCGGGATGGGTCGTCAAGACTCACGGGTTCACCTCAAGGTCGATGCTCGATCGCGCGAGGGGGGAACCGCGAACCACGTTGGGAAAATGCGACATCGTCCTCTATGATCGCTAGCGGCCCTTGGATCTTCAAGGGGAGCATGTTGAGGATTGCGGCGGGGGATTCGCCAACGGCCAGGAACACGACAGCCGGAGTTAAGTCCAAATCGCGACACGATTCCGGAAGGGCGGAAGACCATGGGGGCCTACCGAGAGCGTTGTAGGGGTTGTAGGAATATTGCTTGAAATATCAGGTGCGCCGAACCGGGTTTTGACATGAAGTCCTGCTCAGTTTGCGCATCGTGGCATCGAAAATGGCGAATGTCGGAGCGATGTTCAAAAAACGTCGGTTGCCCTGCGGGAGTTTGGTCCTTAAACTTAAAGATGCGCACGGTCTGGATTCGGACTGCGGCGGCGATTGCCGTCGGGCGTCTTTTATTTTTGTCATTTCAAGTTTGTCGAGCGGGAGTCCAACATGAACCGAGTCTTGAAGCGAGAGCGGGAGAATCCGCCCCGAACCCGGCTGGAAGGCTGGCTGGTGCGGAAGATCCATGCGGGGGTATTGAAGGCCTTGCCCCACTACAGCCCGCTGAACGGTCAGGGCGGCGAATCCCCCGAGCAGTACGCCCGGGCGCTGTTGAGGGGCCTTTGCACCGATGGTGGAGACGCCCTGGCCATCGAACGGCTGAAGGACGACGGTCGCGCATTCCGGAGCTGGACCGAGTCGGTCTTGCCTGCGGTCGTCGTGTCCCAAGGCGGTCAGAACCGAGGCGTGCGCCTGACGCACGGCTTCGCGTATTGACTGAGTTTTCCTTAATCGCACTCCATCCCCTCCAAAAACAAACACGCCCCGTCCGGCATCATTGCCAGGCGGGGCGTGTTTGTTTTTGAGAGTCGTGAGAACAAATCAGCGATCACCGCTACGGAACCATCGCTCGGGTTCTCAATCCGTCGAAGACCCTCTGATAACACTCCGCCTGAGTCGCGAAGGTGAATCGCTCAAGCACCCAGTCTCTCCCCCGTTCGCCCATCGCCTGACGATCAACAGCAAGACACGACATGATCGCCGCCGCTAGCGCTTTACGATTCCCCGACGGCACGAGGAGACCATTCTCGCCGTCGCGGACAACCTCGGGCGTGCCACCCACGGCCGTCGCCACCACGGGAACCGATGAGGCGAACGCCTCCAACACCACGACCGGCAGGCCTTCGGTAAACGATGGTAGCGCGAAGAGATCCAGCGCGGGATAAACGCGAGGAAGATCGTTGCGGAATCCCGCGAGGATAAAGCGATCGGTGAGACCAAGGGCGGCGATCCGCTCGGCGATTTCACCTCGTAATGGACCATCACCGAAGTGTAAGAAACCGACATTGGGGGCGTCGCGAATCACTGCGGCGGCGGCTTCGACAAGCACTCCGTAGCCCTTCTCCGGGCTCAACCGGCCCGCCGCTCCCACCAGCAGGGTTGGTGGGTTCGAAGTGGGGAACAGGGAGAGGAGTTGAGACCTCACCGCAGGGTCGCGCAAGCCGTATTTCGAGGCGTCGATCGCGTTGGGGATGACCACGATCTTGCGAGCGGAAATCCCCGCGCGGTGAAC
>JAYVYS010000647.1:0-8928 GCA_043784005.1 Isosphaeraceae bacterium | reverse complement strand
TGCATGACGCGGACTCCATTGTTCGGCTTGGACCCCCTGATCTTGCCTAACTCGCGAAGACAGTGGAACACCTGTGCGAAAAATTTCTGGGAACCGTATGAGATCATTTGCGCGAACTGCCGGTTCTCAACGCTTTACGACGACTGGATCGAGCACTTTCAGGGAACAGACGACATTGACCGTCTCGAACCGGCCCGCCGGGAAATCCTTGGAACGGTCGACACGGCCTCAAAATCGGCGAACTTCGCTCCCTGTCATGAATCGCGATTCTTGATGGCCGAACGGTTACACGAGTTAAACCTTGACCCCGACGACGCTCAAATGATGGCCTCCCAACTCCGCGAGGGGACCGTCCAGCTCAACCCGTCGAGACCGTCTGCGACGAAGTCTATGTAGTGGCGGGACATAAGGGCCATCCCGAGGCGGAAAAAAAAGGCCGGCCCCCGCGACGTCGGCAAGTGAAGGGGGAGCGAGGCCGTGAGACGTTGGCCAAGGAAAAGCCCCCCATCTTCGGCATGATTCAAGGAACCGGAATGGCGGTGATTCGGATGTTGGAGAACGTCCAACAGGTCCCGATCGCCCCGCTGATCAAGGCTTCGATCGCACCGCGAACTGTTGTCTACACCGACGAATACGATATCTATGCTCGACTGTCCAAGTAAGGCGATGGCCATCGCACGGACTGTCATGCCGCCGGAGAGTTCGCCCGCGACGAGGATGGCGACGGTTTCTGCGAAGTCCATGTCAACACCATCAAGGGTTTCTGGTCGTTGCTTCGATCGTGGCTGCGTCCCCATCGGGGGTGTCGCAAGAGAAGCAGCCCCTGAATCTGGGATTCTTCGATTACGTTTACAACGTCCGAAAGCGCGGTGAGGCACTGCTGGGGACTTTGATCAGCCTTCTGGTCAAGTAACTGCCTGGAATCCCGGATGAGCCGCGCTCAATTGTGTTTGTTTCAGATCAAGAGGTTGCTGGTCTTGACTTCGCCAAAGCATTCCATAAGACTAACGGCTCCACAGGGCGAAGATGAACGGTGACTGCGGAAATAGACTCTTGAACTCTTCGAGAACAACAGTCCGCGAACGGAATCAATCGAGCCGTATGGGACGGTGCTCATCGTCGGCGGACGCAGAAATTGGTACCGCTCCTCGGCGAAAGGGTTCATGTGAACTCGACCGCCAACTGCCCGTGAGGTCTGATTCGCCACTCTTCATCATTCGTCGGGTGACTGCGGAATAGAAGCGGGGAGTGGCGGAAAAAGTTACCGGGTTCTTACCAATATGTCGCCAACACGGTCGCCACATACTTCCAACGCAAGTCGCACCGAAAAATGGCCGTAAACCCTTTGCCGGAAGCGCTTCTCATCATGAACCCACTCTAAGTCTTACGTGATTCTTACAGCGGGTCCCGACCTTGATAGGCTAGTGAGCTAACCATGCTCGTGCAGGTTCAAGTCCTTTCTCCGGCACTCGATTCGAAAGGGTTCTCGGCGATTGCCGCGAACCCTTTTTTCGTAGCTCGGGGTGTACAATCGGAGGCGATATGGGATTGATCCACTCGGAGATGATTGAGGTCAAACTCGTCAAAGGCAAAGGAAGGGGCGTTTTCGCGCGTCGCGCGATCCTCGAAGGAGAGATCATCGAGCGCGTGCCCGTGGTCGTTCTGCCGGTTGCGGACATCAAAAACGCGGAGGGATGGGTCGGATTGGCGGGGTATTGCTTCTACTGGGGCGATGGTAAAGCCGCGCTGGCGCTGGGTTATGGGTCGTTGTATAACCACTCTTTTCTGCCCAACGCCCGTTATGACGACATCGGCCGCTTAACCAAAGTCTTCAGCGCGCTTCGCGACATCAAGGCGGGCGAGGAGATCACCGTGAATTACAACGGCGACCCTAACGACAAACAGGCTATGGGCTTCCAGGTCGTCGAAAATCCCGCCAAATCCCAATAAGACACGTACGGGTCGAGTTGACTGAAATCTTTTCACCTCGACCGGCACTCGACGGTTTCAGAGTATGATCCATTATGCGATCAAGCACCGGTGACCAAAACTTCGATCGGGAAACTCCCGTTCCCGATGGTGTGAGAGCCACCGAAGATATCCGTCCCCAGCGCGGTCTCGCCGTGCTGGCTGATATCCAGGCCGATCAACTCCTGCTCCTCGCTCACGCGGAGGGGAATAATCATGTCGGTGATCTTATAGAGCACCCATGAGCCGATGAACGAGTAGGCCGCCACGATTACCAATGCCAGCAGGTGATAGAGAAAGGTCGTGGTCTTGCCCGAAGTGAGGCCCACGTCTTTGGCGAAAACCCCCGTGGCGATCATTCCCACCATTCCTCCCACACCGTGACACGGAAAGACGTCGAGCGTGTCGTCAAGGGTCGACTTTGACTTCCAATGGACCGCGAGATTGCTGATGACGCTGGCCACCAATCCGATCGTGATGCTCTCTTGAACCGTGACAAAACCGGCTGCGGGAGTGATCGCGACCAATCCAACGACCGCGCCGATGCAAGCACCCATCGCTGAAGGCTTCAGGCCGCGCATCCAGTCAAAGAACATCCATCCGAGCATCGCCGCGGCGGACGCCGTGTTCGTGGTCGCGAAAGCCAGAGCCGCCGAACCGTCGGCCTTGAGGGCCGAGCCTGCATTGAATCCAAACCAACCGAACCAGAGCATGCCCGTGCCGAGAATGACATACGGCACGTTTGCGGGCGTGTGCGAGATCTTGGCGACATGGCTATGACGACGGCCCAGAAGCATCGCCCCCGCAAGTGCCGCGAACCCCGCGGACATGTGAACGACGGTGCCTCCGGCAAAGTCTTTGACGCCCCACCTGTTTAAGAATCCCTCGGGGTGCCACGTCCAGTGGGCCAAGGGGCAGTAGATAAAAAGGCAAAACAAAACCATGAAAAGCAGATACGACGAGAATCGCACACGCTCCGCGAATGAGCCCGTGAAGAGCGCCGGCGTAATGATCGCGAATTTGAGTTGGAACATCGCGAAGACCAAGAGCGGGATCGTCGGCGAGAGCTTCGAGGTCGCTTCTCCGACTCCATGAAACATGAAAAAAGTCAACGGATTCCCGATGACGTGTCCGATGTCGTCTCCGAACGACAGGCTGAAGCCCACGGTCACCCAGAGCAGGCTGATCAGGCCCAGCGCGATCACACTCTGAAGCATGGTAGAAACCACGTTCTTGAATCCGACCATCCCGCCGTAAAAGAACGAGAGCCCCGGCGTCATAAGAAGCACAAGTCCCGACGCGGTGAGCATCCAGGCCGTATCTCCCGGATTCAGTGGCTCACCCACCGGAATTCCGGCCGAGGGCACCTTTACGAAGAGCGCCGCCACGGCTGTAAGAACAACTAGGATAAAAGGAATGGAAGTCGCGCGTTTCATGGGCACACCTGTCAATTTTTCGTACGTCAAAGAATGGTCATTTGACGTGATGTTATCGATCGAACGGCCCCAACGCGAGCCCAGTTGCTCGCGTAACGTGAATCCGCTCAACCGTTTGAAGAAGAGGAGCGAAAATCGGGCGGGATTCCGGAGCAGAGGTTTTTTGTCGAGCGAACTTTTAAGGCACGGAGCATACCAAAAAGGTGGGAATGGTAGCCAGGATACTGGACAGAAAGGCCTCCGATACCAGATCACCCCCCGTTCGACGAGGTGACTGAGTGAACGGTCCTTTACATCGCCGTGGTCAAGGCGTTTGGGGAATGGAATCTGAGGGTCGCGTGCTTCGCGCACCGTATCGGCCAAACGTCCCAAACGAGCGAAGATTCACTTGCTCGTCACCAATCCGGAGGGAGTCCAAGGACCGGAGCTAATCCCACGTCGCAAAAATTCTATCGCCATAAAAGCTCGACGCCATGGTCGCCGCTATCATCCCCCCCCGGGTGACGGCGCACAACCATGGACGTCGAGCCCGTTGAGTCCGAACCTTGTGCAATGAAATGGGATGTTCTGGCATCCCGACCGCATTACGAAAAAGGCTCAGGACCTCTAGGAGCTGGAACGGTGTAACCCCATCCCATTTACACTGTATTCTATTCCGGGGAGTTAATGTCAAGACCTAAAAGGGCCCGAAGCTATTGCCTGGAACGTGCAAAACTGGTCACGGAAGACAGCGGCGGCCGACCGACGTATTTATTGCCAGCATGCTATGACGGTGTCTTACCAACGTATCACGAAACTTTCGAACCACCTGATTATAATCTTTCTGAATGTCATCGTATTCGAGCGCGGTCAAGTTGCCCTTGATAAACAATCGAGAGGCGTCTTCCCGCATGCGACGGGCTGTGGGAAGAAGTTCGGATTGGATTTTCTTCAGCTCGATTTTTGAAGCGGAATAGAGTCGATCCGCATCCTGAACTTCCGCGACCACGCGGCGCTCGGCCGCCAGGATTTCCATTTTCGACTGTTCAACGTTGATTCGCGATCGGAGGACACCGCCTTGGTTCCGGTTATAGATCGGTATCGGCATCGTCAGCCCCAAAGCCCAGGATGTGGCGTTTTTTCCTCCCATGGAGGAGAGATTCTGGAATGTGTAAGGCTGGTATAGTATGTACGCCTCCCCGAATTGATCCGCAAGGGCCAACCGGACATCCGCCGTGGCGCGATCCCGGCCCAGGCGGCGGGCAATCAGATCCGGGCGCGTTTCCAACGCGATCCGGGTCAGCTCCTCGATCGGCGGAGCCGGCGGACCGAGGTCGGCAATCGTGCCACGTATTTCGATGGACTCCGCCTCTTGAGGCGGAACATTCAATAATAACCCGAGAGATCGCCGGGTCCGTTTCGCCATTTCTTCAGAATCGATGACGCCCAGCCGGGCAGCTTCCAGAAATTTCCGGGCACGAAAAACGTCGGCACGGGTCAGGTCGTGTTTGTCGAAAAGGGTTTGATAGTACGAAAGTTGCCTGGCCAAACCCGCCTCGCTCGCCTTCGCAAAACGTAGCGTCTCGCGCGCGGCCAGGACATCGACGAAAACCGTGTAGAGGTTGTCGATCTGAATCCGCGCCGCATCCAGGTACTGAGCCTCGACAAGACTCGCCACACGCTCGGCGACGGCAGTTCGAGCAAGCCTTCGACCCGAGTAGTCCACCGGATGATTGATGTTCAGATCATACTGAACGGGTCCACCCGGTTTCGCCTTGGAGGGCTTTCCGTAGGGTACGAGTTGGCTATCCGCGTACGCGATCGGGTTGGTGCGAAGACTCGCGCCCAGGACATCCGCTCGGGCGGTGGGAATCTGCCAGCTTAGGGCCTTTAGTGCGAGGTTCTCGCGAAGCAGACGTTCGATCGCTTCGTCGAGCGAGAGAGCGCCGGGTGGGCCTTCGACCTCGCCGATCTCGGGAATTTCCAGTGTCCCGTACAATGGAATGTTGGTCATCGCCATTCGGGCCGGCACCGTGATTCCCGCCCCGGTCGTCGCCCCACCTCCGCCAGGGGTGAAGACGGAACTCGGGACACGAGGGAACGATGGACCGGGTCGTCCTCCCAGGAATGTCGGGTCCGTACCCGGAGTGAGTCCGAACGGATTTCCGCCCGCCCCCGGCATCGGTCCGAGCGTTGACCTGACCGATCCTGGAGATCCCATCGCCCCGGTGTGCAACGTCGGACTCTGCGCGCGAACCTTCCCAAACCCGAGACACGCGAGTGCCAACGCGGCGACGACGATCCGGCGGTTCTCTTTCACCGCCCTCATCCTTGGTGACGTCCTTCCCCGGACGACCGAACTGGTCCCGATCTTTGACACGGCAAGTCACTGATTCGTTATCGACCGAATGCCCGGAGTTCGCGATTCTTTACCATACCGCGTCGAGTCCCTTTTCCGAATTCCTTCGAAAATGGGAAGACCGAACGGGCCGTGACCAACGTAGTAACGAGAGGATCAGCCGGGTTGTTCCGGTCGGCCCGAACGAGAAACGCAGGTCGTTTTCGAGAAGGAGCGACCATGGGAACCGATGTCAAGTTTCCCGCCATGAAGAAGCCGATTCTCACGACAAATACCACGGCCTTTGTCTTGAAATGCAAACGCCAAGCCGGGTCGGCCGAGCTTGCATACCGGGGATTGATTCTGAGTCCCGTTTCGAGAACATCAGACTGTCTTGAGATGTTCGGGCTGAGTACGGAATTTCCGACGACCGATCTCGGTTCTTGGGCATGGGGACCCGCGTCATTTCAAAATTGACGGACGGAAGGGCGGCCGGGCGACTTTCCCGATCCTGGAGTTTGATTTACTTTCGGCTACTATTTATTCGACGGTGACACTTTTCGCCAGGTTTCGCGGCTTATCGATATCACAACCTCGAAGCCGGGCGACGTGATACGAAAGCAGTTGCAAGGGGACCACCGCGAGGATCGGCTGGACGATCTCGGGGACATCGGGGATCGGCAAAAAGATGTCCGAGAGACTCTCCAACGATTCATCTCCCTCGGTTCCAATCGAGACGATGACTCCGTGCCTCGCCTTGACCTCTTCGACGTTGCTAAGAGTCTTGGCGTGCAACGGCCCCTTGGGCGCGACGAAGACGCAGGGTGTTTCCGGGTCAACAAGGGCGATCGGCCCGTGCTTCATCTCGGCCGTGGGGTAGCCTTCGGCGTGGATATAGCTGATTTCCTTCAGCTTCAGCGCCCCTTCAAGTGCGACGGGGAAATGCAGATCTCGACCCAGATATAACGCGCTTTTCGCGGTGACGAAGCGTTCGGCGGCCTCGGCGATTCGTGATTCGGTCGCGAGCACTCTGCCGATCATCGCGGGAAGCGACTCGATCGCGTCGACCACGCGAAGTCCATCAGCGAACGAGAGTCGCCTCAATCGCCCGAGGTGCAGCGCCAGAAGTGTGAGGACCATGACCTGGGCCGAAAACGCCTTGGTACTGGCCACGCCGACCTCCGGTCCGGCATGCAGATAGATTCCGCCGTCGGCCTCACGAGCGATCGTGCTGCCGACGGTATTGACAATCGCCAGCGTGGGATGCCCGCAACGCTTGGCTTCACGCAGGGCACCCAGCGTGTCGGCGGTCTCACCCGACTGGCTCAAGACAAAGACAAGCGTGCGGTCGTCGAGCGGGGCGTTACGGTATCGAAACTCGCTCGCGTATTCGACCTCGACCGGTAATCCCGCGAGGCGTTCGATGAGGTACTCCCCCACGAGCGCCGCGTGCCAGCTTGTTCCGCACGCCGCGAAAACGACCCGACGGACACGACGAAGCTGACGGGAAGACATGTTCAGGCCGCCGAACATCGCGGTCCCCTCGACGCGTCGCAGCCGACCTCGGCAGGTATCGACAATGGTGTCGGGCTGCTCGCGGATCTCCTTGAGCATGTAATGGGCGTGGCCGCCGAGTTCGACGGCGTCGGGCTTCCAATCGATCCGGTCGATTCTCGGAGTGATCTGGCCGGTTTCTCGGTGACGGATCTCGAAGCCGCCGGGGGTCAGGCGAACAACCTCGCCGTCCTGCAAGAAGGCGACCCGTGCCGTATGCGGGGCGATGGCCACGGGGTCGCTGGCGAGATAATGCTCCCCTTCACCAAGCCCCACAACAAGCGGGCTGCCAAGTTTCGCTCCGATGATCTGACCGGGAAATTTTGAACTCAACACGGCCAGCCCGTACGTTCCTTCAAGCCGCTCCAGCGTGCGCTGAACGGCTTGAAAGAGATGATCGTCGCCATGTGTTTCGAGTTCATGCGCGATCATATGCGCGATGACCTCGGTATCCGTCTGGCTTTGGAAGACATAGCCGAGCGATTCCATCTCCTTGCGAAGCGCCACGTAGTTTTCGATGACGCCGTTATGCACGACCGCGACCTCGCCGCGGTGGCCTCCGAGGTGCGGATGGGCGTTGCGGTCGTTCGCGGGTCCATGAGTGGCCCATCGTGTGTGACTGATGCCGCAGGTTCCTCCCGCCGGCTCTGTGAGCAGCGACTCCTCTAGCACCCGCACTCGTCCCGCTTTTTTGCGGACAATCAGGTGGTGCCGGTCCAAAGTCGCCACTCCGGCGCTATCGTAGCCCCGATATTCGAGCCGTCGCAGACCCGCGACGAGCACGGGGCTCGCCTCTTGACTGCCGGTGTATCCCACGATTCCACACATAGACGAACTCTTATACAAAAATAAATTTAAGACGTCGGCACATTTTCACTCGATGGCGAATCGGCCGGGGCCGACCTGGGGAAGATCGCGCTCACTTTGCAAAGAAAGCCTGGCAACACGTCCTCGCCGGAAAGCTCATCGGTATCTTTGAGTCTCGCGACCGAGCCGTCGGCGCGATGGATGTGGACCACGCGGGAATCCGGATTGATGACCCAGATCAAAGACACGCCCGCTTTCAAATAATCGATCACTTTCCCATCGAGTTCGACCGCGAGATCGTTGGGAGAAATCACCTCGACGACAAGGTCGGGAGCGATCTGGAGATAGCCGTTCGGAAGCTGATTCCCAGGGAGGCGGCCATAGCGGACGAACGATGCGTCCGGCTTGCGAACCCGCTTCGGATGATCTGGAAAGCACTGATAACCGTTGTCCGCCGGCCAAACCCAACCAAAATCGTTTGACTCAGCGAAATCCCCGAGGAGTCTGGCAATTTGTCCACCGATCCAACTCGACATCGCACCCATGTTTCTCTCCACGAGTTCCCCGTCGACAAGTTCGAAATCTTTCTCGTCGGGCATCCCAAGCAAGTCTTTGGGCGTGATTTCGGTACTGGTCGCGACGGCGCTCATGGGTTTGGCTCCGCGAATACAAAGGCCCGGGTCCTCCGACGATTATAGATGCCGATTCCTTTTTTGTCAGTGCGGGCCGCGAAAAGGCTCCTCTCGAGAATCCGTGTCAACGGTCGGGCCGCGACCGACGATCGGGTCCGGGAAAAAATGACGTTGACACTCTTTGGCCTCTCGCCGATAGTATCGACCAGACGGG
>JAYVYS010000646.1:0-9580 GCA_043784005.1 Isosphaeraceae bacterium | reverse complement strand
GCCTCGGCCGTGATGTCGTCCGCCATGGGGACATACGCGGCGAGTTCGGCTTGCTCGGCCGTGACGTCTCCCGAGTCGACCAAGGCGCGCAAGAACTTGGCGGGAGCTGGGGCGAGAAACCGCGAGGCGACCTCGACACGAGAGACCTTCGCGATCACCCGATTCATCGCACGGACTTGACCGTTCTCGTCGCGACGTAGTCCTTTAACGCGATACCGGACGATCGGCAAGGTGAGCGCCAGGTAAGCCGAGGCCTCGACGAGCCGCACTCCACGACGAAGATAGAGATCGGCGACCGCGGCTTCGTGCTCCGCTTCGTTGGGGCTATGGATCAGGTTGAAGCCGAACGAACGTCCCTCGGAACCGAGCGAATGATCGAGCCGATCGATGGCGGCCTCGACGGTCCGTAAGCTCAGTCCCGCCGCTCCGAAGATTCCCAACATTCCGGCGCGGGCCATCGCTTCGGCGATCTCCACGGAGCCGATGCCGTTGGCCATGGCACCTGAGACATAGGGGTAGGTCAGGCCATGGTCGCCGCAGAAGGAGCGATCCCCTAGGTCGTCGAGAGCACAGGCGGGAACATACGCCTTGAAATCGTGAGGGAAAACGCCCGGTTCGAGTTCTCTCGGTTCGAATGCGCCCCCGCGTGCCACGATGACGAACGGATCGCTAACCCGGCCTAGAGCACGTTCCAAGGTGAATTCGTTTGTTGTGGGTAACAACACCGTGCCGCTCCGCCTCCCGAATCCGTCAGACCAGACGCCGTCGCTTTCGAAATCGGAACACAATACCCGAACGGAGCGGGCGCGTCACCATATCGCGACAAACGAGACCGATCCGCCCTGTATTAGGACGCTCAACGGGCGTCGACTCGCTCCGCCGCCAAAGATGGGGGAGAATACCACATCTCAACCCGCCCCGTAAGAGTCCCCGATGACGATTTCGTCCCGATCACTTGCCCGATCTCTTAGTCGGAGATCGATTTACGATCCGAAGAACTTTGTCTCAGAAAGCGCGCAGCCAGTCACACGGTGGCTTCTTTTCGGGTTGTGGAGATCTGGAAGTGGGGACTGGGGATGACGGAGACAGGCTCGGCGGCGATGGCCTCGGTAAGAAGAAACGGGGCGAATCCGCGAAAAACGCGTTGGGCGATCGCCGTCAGACCAGCCTGAGCGAAGAGATCGCGGAACCGTCGGGCCGAGGCGTGGTGAACAGCACCCTCACGGAAGGTCACACAAATGTCGTAGATGAACCAGCCCCATAGACCATCTCGGTAGCCGTCGATGAGCAACAGCCGGCCGCCCGGTCGGAGTACCCTGTGCAGCTCGGCCACGGCGCGATCCTGGTGGGGATAATGATGGAAACTGTTGGCGCAGGTCACAAAATCGAACGACCCTTCCGCAAACGGAAGACGCTCGCTATCCCCTTGCACGGGTTGGACATTCGTCGCGTGGTGTCGCCAGCGTTCGGTCCCTTTGGTCAGCATTCCTGAGACGAGGTCGACGCCCCAGACTTGCGCGCCGGGCAAGGCCTCTCGCATCCTCGCCGCGAAGACCCCCGTTCCGCAACCGACATCCAGCACGCGAATCGGGCGATCCGCCGCGACCGTCTTGATCCGACGAATCATGGCGCGATGCGACGGGCGAAAAAGGAGCACCTGAAGAATACTTCGGTCGTAGCTCTCGCTCCAACGCGCGAACTCGTGAGTGGCCTGTTGCTTGTCGTACGCCATGGATGCCTCCTTGCGTCCGGGTGATCGATGGCGAGGTCGCCTTTTTGTGTAAAATGGCTGTAACCGATCGTCTGGATCGTGGCAACCTGGAAATCGATGGGATCGGTTCCAACCGCGGAAAGTCAGTCGTTGAGGAATTCAATAGCCGAGTCGTTAAGATTGAAACGAAGTCTTCACCATCCCGAGAAACCTTGGACTCAAATGCTTTCGCTCCCCGTCTACCTCGACAATCATTCGACGACCCGCCCCGACCCTCGCGTCGTTGAGGCGATGATGCCTTATTTTACAACGCATTACGGCAATGCGGCGAGCCTCTCTCACAAGTACGGCTGGGAGGCTTCCGACGCAGTGGAACACGCCCGCGAGCAGGTCGCCGGTTTGATCGGGGCGGAAGCGCGCGAAGTCGTGTTCACATCCGGGGCGACCGAGTCCAATAACCTTGCGATCAAAGGAGTTATCGGCGCATTGAGAACGCAAGGAAACCATCTCGTGACTGCCGCCAATGAACATAAAGCCGTCCTCGACCCCTTCAAGCGACTTGCTCGGGAGGGGTGGGGGGTTGCCGCTGTTACCCCCGATGTCTTCGGGTCGGTCAGCGCCGAGACGATCGCGAATGCTCTGAACGATCGCACGGTGCTGGTCTCGGTGATGGCGGCCAATAATGAAGTCGGGACGATCAATGATGTGGCGGAGATTGGCCGGCTCTGTCGTTCGCGAGGTATCGTTTTTCACTCGGATGCCACGCAGGCCGTCGGCAAGATCCCGTTCGACGTTCGCGAGACACAGGTCGACTTGCTCAGCCTTTCGGCTCACAAGTTCCATGGCCCCAAAGGCATTGGTGCCCTCTACATCAGTCGCAAATGCGGAGCGCGCGTGGTGCCGTTATTCGAGGGGGGTGGGCAAGAATGGGGAGTTCGCAGCGGCACGCTCGCGGTCCCTTTGATTGTGGGGCTTGGTGTCGCGGCGGAGATCGCGCGGAACGAACGCGACGTGGAGGCCGTTCGGGTTCAATCGCTCCGCGATCGGCTCCATCAGGCAATGCTTGCGAAGCTAGATGCCGTTAATCTGAACGGACATCCAGTACAACGGCTCCCTGGTAATCTCAATGTGAGCTTCGCGGGCGTTGATGGCGAGGCGCTGATGATGGGGCTCCGAGACATCGCGGTCAGCTCGGGTTCGGCCTGCACGTCGGCGAATCCGGAGCCGAGCCATGTCCTAAGGTCGATGGGGGTGGACGAAGCTTTGGCTCGTGCCAGCCTCCGATTTGGCTTGGGACGATTCACCACTTTGGAAGAAGTCGATTTCGCTGCGGAAGTCGTGTCCCGCACGGTCCGTCGGTTAAGATCGACGAGGGTATGATTTGACTGCCGGGTATGATTACAATGTCACCGGCGATTTCTTCGACCGGTCCGCGTTCGAAGTCACTCCTGCTTTCCAAGTTCGAAGGAGTTCGGTTCCATGGCTGTTTCCCTGAGTGAGAGCGCCGCGAGAGAAGTCAAGAAGATCATCACTGAGCAGAATCTTCCGGTCGACACGGTCCTCCGCGTCGGTGTTCAGGGAGGCGGCTGCTCCGGCTTCTCTTACAGCCTGAATTTCGATACGGCCACAAGCGAGCGAGATCGGATTATCGAACTCCACGGCGTGAGAATGGCCGTCGATAAGAAGTTCGACCCCTACCTCGACGGCACGGTCGTTGATTTCTACGACGGGTTGGAGAAGCGAGGATTCGTCTTCAATAACCCGAACGTCGTGAAGAGCTGCGGCTGCGGCAGTTCGTTCCAGGTCTGACCGAGTCGTGGTCGGTGTTTTGAACCTCGACGTTGCGACGAGCTATGAGTCCTATGCGGGCGCGTCGGATCAATTCCGGCCCGCCCCTTTTTTTTCGTGCATCCTCGCTCAGAGACTCCACGACCAGCCTGGCTTGATCTCGTCATTGACGACGCACCCGACAGGCCAGCGTCCCTGCTTCAACGCCGCGATGCAACCGGACGCCATCTCGGCCATGTCGGCCATGCCCTTGGTGTCGATCCCGCCCAGATGCGGGCTGACAATGACGTTCGCGAGGCCGACGAGCGGATTACCAGGCTCGGGAGGCTCGCTGTTCAGAACGTCGAGTCCCGCCCCGGCGAGATGACCGGAAACCAGGCTTTCGTACAGGTCGGATTCGACCACGAGACCGCCTCGGGCCGTGTTCAAAAGAATCGCGCCCGGGCGCATCAGGGCGAGAGTCTCCCGGTTGATCAGTCCTTGCGTCTGAGGAATGAGCGGCAGGTGGAGAGAAACGACGTCCGCTGTCGAAAGAACCTCGGAGATTGACATCCGGGTGACACCGTGGCGCGCGTCGAACTCCAGGTCGGGAATCGGGTCGAAGGCGATCACTCGCATGCCGAAGGCCAAGGCGCGCGTGGTAACCGCCCGGCCGATTCGACCCATGCCAACGATCCCGATCGTCTTGCCGCGAATCGGATGAACGAGCGTTCGGTTCCAACCGCCCGCCTTGATCTGCCGGTCGTTGTTGACGAGGTTTCGGGTCAAGGCGAGCAAGAGCCCGAAGGTATGTTCGGCGACGCTTTCCTGGTTGGTTCCGGGCGTGATCGTGACGGCGATGTTTCGCGCGGTGCATGCGGCGACATCGATCGCGTCGTACCCCACTCCGGTTCGGGAGATGACACGGAGCTTGGGAGCGAGGTCAAGGAGAGCGGGTCCGATCTTCTCTCCGCCGGCAACCACGGCATCGCACTCGGGGAGAACGGCCCGAAGCTCGTGCTCAAGGAGGGTGTCTTCGCCTTGAGGGTCGATGAAACGGTCGAACCCCGCGGCAGCCAGAATTTCGCGGAATGGCCCCGCTTTGGAGCGGAGTGACGCTGGAGCGATCAAAACGGTTGGCATGGGTAGATGAGTATCGGCCTGGGGCACGTTGGGAGGGTCCGTTGGAATCCGAGCGTAACCGATTCCTCAGCCCGAAGCGCCGGGGTAGAGGGAAATCCCGGGGTGGAACTCGATCGAGGGTCATTCCTTTGCCGGGGTTTGAAATCGAAACGAGGACGAGACCATGTGACCCGTCCTCGTTTCGCTTGACTGTTCGAGCCTGCTTCCGGATTATTCTTCCGGCTTGCCGGCGGCTTTGGCTTCGGCCTTGGCGCGTTTGGCCGCGACCTTGGTGGCGCGACGTTCGGCCTTGGCGGCCTTGGCCTCGGCGGGGGTCGCGTTGCCGCTGGGAAAGCGTTCCTTGAGACGAACGGCCTTGCCCGAGAGGTTGCGGAGGTAATACAGCTTGGCGCGACGGACCTTGCCGGAGCGCTTCACCACCACGGTCGCGATCCGAGGCGAATGGATCGGGAACTTCCGTTCCACGCCTTCGCCTTGAACGATGCGCCGCACGACGAACATCTCGCGCGTCTTCACGCCGGACTTCGCGATCACGACGCCGTTGAAGATCTGGATGCGTTCCTTATCGCCTTCCAGAATCCGGACGTGTACGTCCACGGTGTCGCCGATCTCGAACTTCGGCACCTCCGGTTTCATGCTGGACTGCTCGACCAGCTCCATGAAGCGGTTCTGCACGGGTTGTATCCTTTACGTACGTTGATAAGTCAGGAGTCAGAAGGCCGGAGGTCAATGAAAGCGGTGAAAACCAACAGTCAGGCCGACCGGGTGTTTTATCCCGCATTCTTTGCTGGGGCCTTCTCCGTATTTCCATTTGTGGCTATCGACGATTTTCGAGACGCCAGCGAGCAATGGCCGCGTGGTCGCCGCTAAGAAGGATTTCGGGAACCTCGCGCCCGCGAAAAACGCGAGGGCGGGTGTAGTGTGGGTATTCGAGCCCACCGTCAGGCCCGAAGGATTCGTCCAGGGCACTTTCGGAATCTCCCAGAACTCCGGGAATCAGCCGCATCACCGCGTCGATCACAACCATGGCGGCCACTTCACCACCGGACAGGACATAGTCACCGATCGAAACGGATTCCGGCTTTAACTCCTCAAGGATCCGCTCGTCGAACCCTTCATAACGCCCGCAGAGCAGGACGATTCTCGGCTCGGTCGCAAGCTCGGTCACGAACGTCTGATCGAGTCGTCTTCCTTGCGGTGACAGCGCGATCAAACGACCCGGAACGTCGGCCAGCTTCTGGACCCCTTCGACCGCGGACACAACCGGCTGGGCCATCAAGACCATGCCGGGCCCGCCCCCGAAAGGGCGGTCATCCACCTGCTTGTGCTTTCCCTCAGCCCGGTCGCGGATGTTCCACCGGTGAACTTTCACCAGGTTCCGCTCGATCGCTCGTTTTAAGATGCTCTGGCTGAGGAACCCCTCGAAGAGGTCCGGAAAGAGCGTCAGAACGTCAAATCGCAAAGGCGTCGAGGATGTCGCATTGTCAGGCGAACTCATGTCGGATCAAGTCGGTCAAGAGGCGGCCGGAGCCTCGACCGCCGGCGCAGGCGCGGTCGTGGGTGCTGCTGCGGGCGCTGCGACAGCGGGCGGTTCGGGAAGCAGCCAGGGCTCGCCGGGACCGGGCTTGACGATCTTGGCCTTGTTCAGCAAAGCCTGCACCTTTTCGCTGGGCTGTGCACCAACAGACAGCCAGTACCGGATGCGGCTCGCATTCAGGACGGTGCGTGCTTCCTTGTTGCGGACCATCGGGTCGTAGTGCCCAAGTTCCTCGATCGCGCGCCCATCGCGGGGCGAACGCGCGTCCATGGCACAGATGCGGAAGAACGGACGGTGACGCCGGCCGAACGATTTCATGCGAAGACGGACCACTCTCATACTCCTTGAAAAAAGACCTGGCTCGGACGCATGGCAAGTCCATCGGGGACCGCATGTCACAACACAACAAGGCCGGTCCCGAGCCCGCGGCGGCCTTGCGCTCTGGATATGTTCAAGGTTAAACTCAAAACACCCGAGCATCCCCTGTCGAACGACTGACGACTGCGTGCTTCTCTGGATCCGTAGGGCCGGCTGTGCCGGCCGAGGTCCATTTTCCGGGCGGCACAGCCGGCCCTACCCCGGACGCGCCGGTGACTCCCCCTTATCAGGCTCTTGATTCTTCATTTCCCGGCGCTTCTTACGCTCTTCCTTTTCTCGATCTTTCTTTGCTTTTTCCCGTTCTTTGGGAGAAAGCCGCTTGCCTGTCCCTTGTTTGGAGGCGAAAAGCTTCGCGCCGGGGTTGAAGGCTCCCGCTTTGCCCAGGCCAGTCATGGCTCGAATCTTGTCGAGCATGGTCATCTGTGACATCTGCTTGACCAGGGCGGCCATCGCATCGAACTGCTTCACCAATCCCGAGACGTCCGACGGATCAACTCCCGCGCCTGCGGAAATCCGCCGACGTCGCGAGATATCGATCATGTGGGGATTCTTGCGCTCCTCCTTGGTCATGCTGTCGATGATGCCCTGGATGCGCTGGACCTCACCGTCGGCATCGATGCCATCTAGGTCGACGGACATCTGATTCAGGCCCGGCAGCTTTCCCATGAGGTCCTTCACGGACCCCATCTTTTTCATCTGAATCAGGTTCAGGCGAAAGTCGTTGAGGTCGAACTTCCCGGCGGCGAGTTTTTCCTGTTGCCGCTTCGCCTCGTCTTCATCGATGGCCGATTGCGCTGCCTCGACAAGGCCGACAATGTCACCCATTCCAAGCATCTGCCCGACAAGCCGTTCGGGCTCGAAGGGTTCGAGCTTGTCGAGCTTTTCCCCTTTGCCCACGAACTTGATGGGTACTCCCGTGACGTGCTTCACCGACAACGCGGCCCCGCCCCTGGCGTCGCCATCGAGCTTGGTCATGATCACGCCATCGAGTTCGAGCGCCTTGTTGAAGGCGTCGGCCGAAGCGACGGCATCTTGACCGGTCAAGGCGTCGCAGACGAAGAAGACCTGATGGGGCTTGACTTTCTTTTCGATCGTCTGAAGCTCGCCCATCAACTCGTCGTCGATGTGGAGCCGGCCCGCGGTGTCGAGGATGACGGTGTCTCGAGCCTGACGATTGGCTTCGATCAGGGCGTCGAGACAGACCTTCACCGGGGTCGAGCCGGCTTCACTGAAGACGGGAATACCAAGCTGTTCGCCGATGACCTTGAGTTGTTCGACGGCTGCGGGACGTTGAAGGTCGGCCGCGACGAGCAACGGCTTCCGCCCGTTCGCCGCGAGCATTCGCGCGAGCTTGCCGCAAGTGGTCGTCTTGCCCGCGCCTTGCAGGCCGCAGAGCATGATGATGGTCACGCCCGACTTCTCGAATCGGATCGTGGGGTCGACGGGCCCCATCAGGTCGACGAGCGTGTCGTGAACGATCTTGACGATCTGCTGTTCGGGTCGGACGCTCTTGATGAGCTGCGTGCCGAGGGACTTATCAGTGACCCGCAGCATGAATTCCTGGACGACGTTGTAATTGACGTCGGCTTCCAGAAGCGCCTGTCTGACTTCGCGCAGTCCGTCCTTGATATTGGCTTCGGTCAGCACGCCCCGCGCGCGGAATTTACCAAAGGCTGAGGTCAGGCGTTTTTGCAGGTCATCGAACATGCCGGAAGGTCCCGTGCCGCGATCCTAACTCGTGCGAACCAAAGATTGTAAATCAAGGACCCTCCTGTCGCAACGTCATTCACGCGGAAAACGGACCGATCAAGCCGAAGACGGCCCCGGCGGGGTCCTGAATCACGACAAGCCATCCATACACCCCCATGGAACGCGGAGACGCGAGAATTTTGCCGCCGCTGGCTATGCAGACGGCGACGCTGGCATCAAGATCGGCCACCCGAATGTACATCAGCCAGACTGGGGGCAGACCGGCGTTCTCGCCCCGGGCGTGGCAGATGCCGGCTACCGGGGCGGCATTGGCCGACGGATGCATGCAAAAATCGGCATACTCCCCCATCTAGACTTCGGACGACGTCCAACCCACGACAGCACTGTAAAAATCCCTCAATGCCGGGGCATCCGGGACCGTCAAGTCCATCCAGCCGACGGTGCCCACCTCATTTATCTCACCCATGCAAGGACTTCCTTTCGCGGGTCAGTCGATCCCTTTGAAATCTTTTAACACTTTAAAGAAGATCGCCCCCGACGTGAGTAAGATCGAAAAGACCAGTCCCAGAGTGAAAACGATTCCTCTCGCCTTGGCCCGTTTCATCCCGACGAGGTTGAGGTAACCCTCGACAATCGGCCCGGCGTTAAAACAGAAATTCGCTCCAATCGCTCCCGCGACCGCCTCGGCCCAGAAAATGGGATCTCCAAGAAATCCGAGAAATCCTCCGAAAACGAGCGTCTCCAAAACAAGAACGGCGTTGTAAATCAACCGCAGTTCTTCCCAGGCGAGAAAAACGAATTTTGCGCTCGGCTCATACGGATTCCCCATTATCGCCGCAAGGCGGATATCGGCATCCGGAGCAAGATACGGGTTTTCTTCGGAACTCATCAACGCTGTCTCAGGCCAGGAGTTCTCGACGGAACGACTTGAGCCATGACAGCATTGGTTTTGGAACGTTCTTAGCGTCATAAAGCCCACCGTGCGGGTAGGCATGGGGGGTGGCGTCGCTGAGTTGCGTCCACGTCACGGAACGAACGAACGGCTTGGCCACGGCCAGGGCGATCCACTTCGCAGCCCAGTTGGCCTGGATCGATTCGTCAGGAGCCTCGGGCCATTGGGACACTTCGACCCGAACGGAGGGATCGGCGAGCGGGTCGGTGGTCGTGGAGGAAGGAAAGCTCATCCAGACATGGAGCGGGAGGTTCAAGAGCGCGTAAAGGTCGAGCATTCTGGAGAAGTCAAAGAGGTCGCGGAGATGGCTTCCCGGTGAGGAATACCCCGGTGCGACCTCAATGGCGATTCCGGAGAGGCCAAGGTCGGCCCTCACGAGATA
>JAYVYS010000645.1:0-9262 GCA_043784005.1 Isosphaeraceae bacterium | reverse complement strand
ATCTTGTCTTGAACATCGCCGAAGCTTGCCGGGCCGGCCGCGCGGCGAGCTTCGACTCGCACGATGTGAAAGCTCGTCGGTCCCTCGATCACCTGGCTGAGCTGGCCGACCGGGAGCGAACTGATCGCCGCATTGACCGAGGCCACGGAATAGCTGCCAGGCGTGGTCTGCCAGTGTCCGCCATCGCCTTTGTTCGGGCCATCGCTCTGGGCCTTCGCCAGGGTGGCGAAGTCTTCGCCGCGCCGCAGTCGATCGAGAAGGGCGTCGGCTCGATTTTTCGCCTCGGTCCGGGATTTGGATTTGTCGGTCTCGATCAACACCTCGCGCCAGGTCACTTGCGCGGGGAGAGCGAAGTCGTCGAGGTGGGCGAGATAATACTCGCGCATCTCGGGGAGCCCGACTTGAAGCTTTGGCCCGATCTTCTGTTCCATGTACCCGCGGGAGAGAAATTCCAGGCGGAATTGCTCGCGGATGTCTTCGATCGATTCGCCTTTTTCCGAAAGTTTTTCCTTCAGCTCATAGATGTTCGTCGAGGAGGTTTGACGAAGAAGCGGAGGGAGCTCTTCTTCGGACCAGATCCGATTGGCGACGTCGTTGAACATCTTGAGTTGCTTCGGGTTCTTCAACTCGCGCTTCGCTTCCTGGATCACGACCGAGCGATCGATCAGGTCGTTCAGCACCGTCCTGGCCAGCATGTTCTTTTCTTCCTGCGAAAGCGGCCGGTCGGCGGGGATGCCGCGACGACGAATCGCGATCGCCAGCTTGAACTCGTGCAGCGTGATCACTTCCTCGCCGACCCTCGCCACAGGCTTTCCCGCCTCGAAGATCGAGCGTGTGACCGGTGGAATCTTGATGGCCGAGGAGTCTTTCGGGGCGTTCGTCGCGGCAGCCTTCTCGGCCGCGGCGGCGCGATGCACTTCCGGGTCGTAAAGCGGGTCCGACGCGCCCCGCACGACCGCCGGCAACGATCCGTCCGGACCTCTCATTGGAACAAACGAACTGTTGTCGGGACGCGAAAGTGGCGGCAATTCCACAGGTTCCGACATCGGGTCGACCGGCGCGGTCCGGGGTTTCCACACGGACTGCTTTTTGGGGACCGGGGCAGGTTCCGGCTTCGCGGTTGAAGGGGGTGTCCGCTCGAAATCGGGCAGTGGGTCGATGGTGACGCTCGAAGAAGGAAGAGCGGATACCGGAGCAGGTTCGCTCTTGTTCTGAAATTGAACGGGAGAGACACCCGGGTCGGTCAGGGGCTTGACCAGACCTCCACTCATCACGGCCTGAACGTCTCTGATCCTCCGCAGGTCGATGACCCTGGGATGCTCGTGAGCCCCATCCTCCGCCGTGACCACCGGCTCGGGAGGCGACGCCGGCTTGAAGCGCGAAACGTCTTGGACGGGGGTCAATCGTGCATGCGGAGCCAAGGGCGGGGGAGACGGTCGTCTGGCGTCCGCTGTCAGTCCTTCGGCCCCCGGCGTATCGAAGACCGATTGATCTCCTTCCGGAGGAGCGGCCGATGGTGCGATTGAAGCGGGAGCCGGGGTCACGACGGGGCGCGCGCTCACGGGATTCTCAGGCTGGGCCGCAGGTACCTCCGGCCGCGGGTCAACCACAACCGGCGCAACATTTGTCGCGGGCGTCTGGCCTTGTCCCTTGTTCTGATCGAACTTCGGCATGATATCGGGATCAGGTCCGAGCAACGGGTCACCCATCGGTCGAGCTGGCGCGAGAGGGACTTGAGACGGGGAAGCCTCGGGAACGACCGCCACGTCGGGAGTCACACTCACGGGTTTCGCGCCCGGATCGACCTTTCCATCCTGCGGACCAACGGCTTCCGAGGGCAAGATCGCGGCCGGTGCCGGGTTCGTCGCGGGCTGTCGTGCCGTGATTTGTTTAAGATCGATCAACGGCATGATATCGGGGTCGGGTCCCAGCAGCGGGTCGCCCATCGGTCGACGCGCGGCGGCAGAGACGGGAGCCGTTGGCGGCGCGGAGAGTTGTTCGGTCGAAGGCAAGCTTGCGGCAGGAGGTCCGCCTGGACCGGGCTCAATCGGCAGTTCCGCAGGGAGCGCCGTGGGCTGTTCCGTCGTGGATGGCGGAGCGGCTTGAGGTTCAGCGGGAGCGAGAGCGGGCCGACCGGGCACCTCGGCGGGAAGTGTCGCAGGGATCTCGGGCGCGGGACCACTCGTGGCCGGCTCGGGCTTCTCCGTGTCGAGCGGCCTGGTCACCGGGAGAACGTCGAGTTTCGGCATGATGTCCGGATCGAAGCCGAGCAGGGGATCACGGACAATGGCGGGGTCATTAGGCGTCGAGGGGGGTGCGGCGGAAACAGGCCGCTCGCCGGGCGGTTCCGGATTCAGAGGAACCTCCGCGGTCTCGCGGGGGAGGATGATCGGAATTCGACCCTCCGAGGGCACGTCTCCGGAACCGGGCTGTGGCGCGGTCCGCGACTCCGGCGAACCGCCCTCGATAGTCGCGGGTAGATCGGTCACGGCAGTCGGCGATGCGGTCGGATCAACGAACACGCCGCTCGCTGACGAATCGGCAGTCGCCGTCGGCTCACCCTCGGTCGGAGTTGCGGAGCCGGTTCCCAGCGCGACAGTTTCGGCGGAATCCTTGACCTCGAGGTTGGCAGTCGGGCGAGCGGGCGCGGTGAGCTTGGATGGACGACGTTTCGCGACCGCGGCAAGTTCGGCGGGGTGTCCGACACGGACGGAGCTTGGGTCGATTCGCGGATTGTCGCGATTGATCGCCTCATGAATCGAGGGCATCGGCGGCGTCAACTCGACCGTGGGGATCGGTCCGCTCGACCGCGAGGTGCCCGATCGGTCGAGCGCGCAACCCGCCACGGCCAGCCCGAGGAGCCCGGCGACAACTTGGCGGTTCATAAGGATTACTCCATCCTTGGACACGGACGAGAAAAACCCGCACCGGCGCGGCCAACCCTCCATGGTGGGCAACACCCTGAGGCGACAGCGGAAAATCGCTCGTCACCCCGTGCGAATGCAAATGATCGCGATCGTTCCCGCGACGGGCCGAAAGAAGCCCGGGTTCGAAGCGCCTAGAGGTTAGACGTGACGTCGCACTCGAACCGTTTCACGGACGAATTCGCCGGGAACATAATCTTGATCGCCAAATCCCGCAAGTCCGGTTTTTTTAAAAGCCAGGAGAAGCAAACTCTGCGGCGAATTCGCATTTCATTCGAACCGCTTCCGTTCGGCCTGAGTTGGCGACTCACTTTCGTCCGAGGATCATCTCCTGCACGGTGGGAAGCGTAAGCAAGACGCCGAACGCGATCAAGCCCGCTCCAGCAAGGGTCAACGGCCTGACGGGCTCTCGCAGGACGATGAAACCGAGGGTCATGGCGACAAGAAAACTCAACTTGTCGATCGGAGCGACCCCCGAGACTGGACCCGCCTTGAGCGCCGCGAAGTAGAAAAGCCACGAGAGGCCGGTCCCCACACCCGAAAGTACGAGAAAAATCCATGACCGCGAACCGACATCACGTAGAGCAGGCCATTCTCCGCGCGCAACGACGATTCCTGTGGCGAACACCACGATGACGACCGTCCGCACGAGCGTCGCCAGATTCGAGGGGACATTCTCGACCCCGATCTTCGCGAGAACGGCGGTAAACCCCGCGAAAAGTGCGGAAAGCAACGCAAGCGTCATCCAGTTCATAGGAAGGCTCGTGATTCAAATGAAGAGAATTCGTCCGCAGATGACGCAGATGAACACAGATAAGAAATAAAATTTACTAACGATTATATAAGTTAATATTAATAATCTACGGATGACTTCCGCATTCCGTTCACATTGGCTTTCGTCCTTTGAGCCGGTCTCGAAGTGACCCCGTTTTTGCGGCTTTCACCGGCTCAGGCGGGCGTTCGACGGCTTCCGGTCGGGGTGTTTGAGCGGGTGCGGGCGGGGGTGCGGCGGGCGACTCGATCGCGTTGAGGATCTCTTTCAAGAGCGGCGCGACGATTGAGCCGTGCGGGCGCTTCTCTTCGAGCGGAACATAGGCGGTTCGCTCATCGGCCACGCGGATGCGCCCGGGTCGGAGCTTCGCCAGCTTCTCGATTCGTCGGGCGCTCCGATATGTCAAAACGGCGTATTCGTCTTCGACGTGGAGCCGCGTGATCCCCCAGTGCTCGGCCAGGATTCGCAATTCGGCCTCGGCGAGCATATTGTCGGCCGGGCTCGGGATCGGTCCAAAGCGGTCGATCAGCTCTTGGCGGAAGTCGGCCAGCCGCTCGACGCTCCGCACACGTCCGAGGCGGCGATAAAGTTCGACCTTTACTTTCGGCCCGGCGACATAATCTTTAGGCAGATACGCGCGCCAGGACAGCTCGACCGAGCAGTCGAACGTCGGCTTTTCGGGTAAACGGGTCAACGTCCGCACCGCGGATTCGAGCAACGAGCAATAAAGCTCGTACCCCACGCTTTCGATATGCCCGGACTGCTCCGGCCCAAGGATGTTCCCGGCACCCCGGATTTCCAGGTCACGCAGCGCGATCTTGAACCCCGCTCCCAGTTCGGTGAATTCCTCGATCGCTTTGAGCCGCTTGACGGCGTTGGGCGTGACCGGCCGATCGGATTCGAGCAAGAGGTACGCATACGCGCGATGCTTGTAACGTCCGACCCGCCCTCGAAGCTGGTGCAGGTCGGCAAGGCCATACTTATCGGCCTCGTTGATGAAGATCGTGTTCACGTTGGGGATATCCAGGCCCGACTCGATGATCGTGGTCGCCACCAGGATGTCGAACTCGCGGCGAATGAACGAGAGCATCGCTTTTTCGAGGGCTTCGCCCCCCATTTGCCCATGAGCGACGGTGATCCGGGCCTCGGGAACGATCGACTGGATTCGGTCCGCCACCGAATGAATGTCATAAACCCGGTTGTGGACGAAAAAGACTTGGCCATCCCGGTTCAGCTCGCGATGAATCGCGCGCTTGATCGTCTCCTCGTCGAATCTGAGAATCCGCGTCTCGATCGCTTTGCGATCCGGCGGCGGAGTCTGGAGATTCGAAATGTCGCGAATGCCCAGAAGGCTCATGTGAAGCGTTCGAGGGATCGGGGTCGCCGAGAGTGTGAGGACATCCACCGTCGCCCGCAACGACTTGAGCCATTCCTTGTCTTCCACCCCGAAACGCTGTTCCTCATCGATCACGATCAGACCCAGATCCTTGAAGCTCACATCCTTCTGTACGATCCGATGCGTTCCGATCAAAATATCCACAGCGCCCGCGGCGGCGCGCTTGAGCACGTCCTTGATCTCGGATTTAGGACGAAACCGATTCACAACCTCGATCGTGAACGGAAACTCCGCCATCCGGGCGTTGAAGCTGCGATGATGCTGCTCGGCCAGGATCGTGGTTGGCACCAGCACGGCGACCTGCTTGCCCGCGTCCACCGCCTTGAACGCCGCTCGCATCGCGACCTCGGTCTTGCCGTACCCCACATCGCCGCAGATCAGGCGGTCCATCGGGCGAGGTTTGGCCATATCCTCCTTGATCGCGTCGATCGCGGAGAGCTGGTCGGGCGTCGCCTGATAGGGAAACGCCGCCTCGAACTCGGCCATCCAGTGCGAGTCTTCGGCGGGAAACGCGATCCCCGGTTCGTTGGCGCGCTTTGCCTGAATGTCGATCAGTTCGGCGGCAAGGTCGACCACGGCCTCGGCCACTCGACCCTTTCGTTTCTCCCAACTCGACGAGCCGATCTTCGAGAGCGGCGGATCGCCTTTTCCGCCCCCGACGTACTTTTGCACAAGGTCGATCTTGGCGATCGGAACATAAAGCTTTGTCCCCTCGGCGAATTCGAGAAGGAGCGTCTCTTCGTCGTATTCCGCGTCGCGCTCACGAAGGTGAAGCCCTCGGTAACGGGCGATCCCGTGGTTGACGTGAACGACGAGGTCGCCTTCGTTCAGATCGAGAAAACTGTCAATCGCGCGGCTTTCGTACCGACGCCGCGTGACGGGGCGACGGATATCGGGCCGGTCGAACAATTCATGATCGCCGATCACGAGTGTTTTCGCGTCGATCATATGGAACCCGGCGCGAACGCGGCCGACCGTCATGCTCAGGCGGCCTTCGCGTGAGAGCGCCGTATCGGCGAAAACCTCGCCCAACCGCTCGATTTCCGCCGCGTTGTGGCATGCGATCAAGACATGATCACCGGCCGAGGCGCTATCCAGTTCAACCTTCACCTTGGCCAATTCGCCCGAGAACCGCTCGACACTCTCGACGCGAAGGTGACAACTCGTCTCGATCGACGTGGCCGCCAGTGTCGAGAGCGTGATCGATGGGAACTTGATCAACCGGGCGAAGGTCGAATCCACGGTGTAAAGCCCGCGCGGATCGCCGACTCGGCCAAGATATTGCTTCCCCTCCTCACGGAGGTCGGTCGGCTCGACGAGAACGACCCAGGTGCCATTGGGAAAGGCGTCGGCGACGTGGCCGAGGTCGGGGCCTTCGATCGGAGGAAGGCTCGTGATCGTGACGAATTCCCAGCGATCATTTGAGCGCTGAGTTTCGGAGTCGAAGGGGCGGATCGACTCGACCTCGTCGCCAAAGAACTCGATGCGGACCGGTTCAGAAGCATCGGGCGCGAAGATGTCGAGAATGCCGCCTCGGACGCTGAATTCTCCCGCGACTTCGACGACCTCGGCGCGGCTCAAACCGCGATCCGCAAGCCAGGCGATAAGCTCCTCGACGGGAGCAATGTCCCCGACCTTGATCATGCGAGACATTCTCGCGAGCGACGCGGGGTTGGGCACCGACTGCATCAGGGCTTGAAACGACGCCACGACGATCTTAGGCGGCGCGTGCGAGGCGAGCTTTTTCACGACCCGGATTCGGCGTCCGAAGACTTCGTCGCCAGCCGTCGAGGCGGCTTCACGGGGAAGCCGGTCCCAGGCGGGGAGAATCTCGGGGGTGAACCCGGAAAAAGTGGCGACATCGTCGCGAAAGTCGTCGACATCGCCGACATGCGCGATGGCGATTACGAGCGGCCCGGGCGCGTGCAACGCGAGCGCTCCGGCGGCGAGTGGACCCGCTGAACCCCAAGCACCGTCGATCGTGGCGCCATGGTTGTTTTTGAGTGCCGCCAGAACCTCGGGGAACCCGGGCGCGACCTGCACCAGGCGGGTCAGCTCCTTGAGCGCGGCGATCGGGCCTCGAAGTTTTGGAACGAGTGGCTTGGGCATTGGCCGCGCGGGGTTGTGGTCGGGTCTTCAACTTAGGGCCGATTCTACCGGCTTTGTGTCTTCCGGCGATATCCGTCGGCGAAGGCGGCTCGATCATTGCGTGGTTCCACGGCAATCATCCTACGTAACGCGTTGCGGATCGACGACCGACGGCGTCCCCGCCTTCTTTCGTAACAATGCCGGAGCGGGCGGAACGACGTGCGCGGGTTGCATCAAGAGCCCGGACTCGTAGATCACTCGGTCCAGGACGGACGCGAGATCAGCCAGATCCAACGGTAACTCCAGGCACGCCACCGCCCCTTGGGCGTGGGCCTCGGCCACAAGTGCGCGGTCGGCGAACCCGAGCAGAGCGATTAACGGTCCGCGTTCGGCTCGCCTCGCGATTTCACGCGACCAGTCGGGTTCGAGCCAGGGGACATCCCAGATCGCGACACCCGGCGGCGGCCCGCTCGAAAAGTCGCGCGCGAGGCTTGACCGGAAACCGAGCAGCTTCACCGCATCGGCCAGGGTTTGACGAAGCGCGAAATTCGCGCTGACCACCGCGATTCCCAGCTTCGGATTCGCACCCGAAGGGCGTCGTGAGGTCAGGGGACTTGGCTCTCCCAGAGCCGCCCGAACGTGCCGCGCCAGCGTATGAACCGCCGTCGCCTCGGGGATCGCTCCATCCACGAATTCCGACCAGCGCCCGATGTCCTCGTAGCGAACGTGGGGGCCGTGACAGAGCAAGATTCGCGTGGCGGAGCCACTTACCGCGCGGAAACGTCGCAACCGATCGGAATCGTGCCGGGTCAGAACCTGTCGGTGCAGAACGAGAATTTCGGCGTCGCCGAAAACCGAGTCAGGGAGGTCGCCGGGGCCATGAATCCGCTTTGTTCCCGAGGGAAGCGACTCGGAGATCGCGACCACCCAGGGATCGTCGAGATCACCGACGAACCAGACCTCGGGTGCGTGCTTTGGCTTGTCCACCGACAGAGCCTCCTTTGCCCTCGTCCGGAACCGCGGGAGAGTAACAGAATGCAAGATATTCGACAACGGCGTCGAAGGAATTATTAAGATGACAGGCATTTGCCACACGACGCGGTGATTGGATTAAATCCAGCGTCGTCCCTTAGGCACTTTTTAAACGCGATTATGAGCTTGCTTTCATGGATCCCGAGTCGGGCCTCAAGCCCGTGTTGCGTGCCCTGGCTCGTTCGGGCAAGTCACGGCTCAAGGTTTATCCCACGAATGATACGGTTCCCAGAAATTTCATGCGTGATCGCTGACGTATGGGGCGGCGCAGATGGATCGAACCGACTCCGGCTTCAAGCACACCGCACGCCACGCCGCCATCGCCGCCTCCTCCAACGCCTCGTAGTCCCGGTACACCTGCAACGACCAGTAGTGCGAGCGGAGATAATGCCAGAGGTTTTCCACCGGGTTCAGCTCCGGCGAGTAGGGCACCAGTTGGATCAGGCTCACATTGGCCGGCACCACCAGGTCGCCGCTGGTGTGATAGCCCGCCCCGTCCCAAACCAGCACCGCGTGGGAGCCGGCCGCCAACTCCCGCGAGAACTGTTCCAGGAACAGGTTGATCACCCCCGCATTGAGTGTCGGGGCAATCAGCCCCGAGGCGGCCCCGGTGCCGATGCAGACCGCCGTCAGCACATAGAGAAAGGTGTATTGGTTCTGCCGCACGCCACGCGGCCGCGACCCCGTGCGGGCCCAGACGCGGGCCAGCGTCCCCTGCTGGCCGAAGCGGGCCTCGTCCTCGAACCAGACCTGCACGTCCTTATCGGGATGGGCCTCCCGGATCGCCTGGATCTGATCGACGATGACCTCCTGGAAGATCGCCTGCAACTCCTCGTCGGCGTCCTTGTGCTGGGGGCGGGGCATGAGGCTGCTGAAGCCATGGCGATGGAGCAGGTCGTAGACGGCCTGGAGCTTGAGGATCACGCCGAACTCGCGTTCGAGGATGCGTCTGAGGTCGGGCCCGTAGAAGGTGCAGATGCCGTCCTCGGGCGTGGGCCCGGCCTCCAGCCGCTGGCGGAACCGGTCCAGATCCGGACCGGCCAGGCGTGG
>JAYVYS010000644.1:0-4292 GCA_043784005.1 Isosphaeraceae bacterium | reverse complement strand
GAGCAGTCGCGACGAAAACTCCTCGTTTGAGAGACCCGCCAGGAAGACCCGGCCGTCGGTATAGGCGAGGTCGGTGATCGACTCGGCCCGCTGGCTCGCGCCCTTGGTCGCCGCACCCGGGGCAGGGGCGTTGGGGATCTCCGACTTGGCGAACTTTACCTTGTCGAGGGACAGTTCTTCGAGCTTGCCATCGGCCGCCACGCGGAAGATCACCGGGGTGGCGTCCGGGCCGGTTCCTCGCGAAACTGAAACATACGCCTTGCCCGAAATCGGGTTGACCACGACGTCGTTGATCGTGACCTTCTTAGCGTCGGTGCCGAGCTTGGCGGCGATCTTGCCGCCGAGATCTTCCACCTTGATCGGGGCCATCGTTTTGGTGTTGGCCGGTGTACGATCACCGCTATCGATGGCGAAGACGGCTGCGCCCTGGGTATCCCCCACGAGAAGAATCCCGTCGGGGCCAAACGCGAGTGGGCCGGCCGATTTGATGTCGGGCCTGCCGGTTTTCAAGCTGGCGCTGGGATCGGCGGCCAGGGCCGATGTCGCGCCCAGAGCGACGGCCACGAGGGCCGAAAGGGCGAATCGAACGGTGCGCGTCATGATGCCTCCCTTGGTACTGAAGGTGGGAACCATTCCCTCGATCTAGATCGAAATCAAAATCGCGGGCGGGTCAACGGGGCATTATCCCCACATCCGGCCTGCAATCAACGGAAAAGAGCGCTTTTGGTGGACGATCCGGCCGAAAAAAACTCAAGTCACCGCCGACTTGCTCGCGGAAAACGCCCGCCATGCGTTCCCCGCCAGGATCTCCGAAATTGCCCCGATTGCCGCATCGAGTTCATCATCCCTGGTATAGAAGTGTGGGGAAAGCCGAATCCCCGCCCCGGGACGATAATCGCAAAGGATCTCCAGCGCTTTGAGCCCGCGCGACACCTCATAGCCGTGGTCCACATCAATGGCGACGGTTCCTCCGCGTCGAGCGGGGTCGCGCGGCGTCGTGCAACGAAGTTCTTGCCCGTCCGCGAGTTCAAGCAATCGCGTCGTCTGCCTGATCGATTTTTCGCGGATGGCTTTCAGCCCCACCTTATTCATGATTTCCAGCCCCGAGATGGCCGCATAAAGGGCGGGAATCGCGGGGGTTCCCGTAAGAAATCGCCAGGCATCCGTCCGACGATCGAGTTCCGGAGAGAACTCGAACGGCTTCGTGTGCGACATCCACCCCGTAAGCGATGGCGTGAGTCGTTCGCGAAGGCCTGGTCGGACCCAGAGAAACGCGGTGCCGGGTCCGCCGCAAAGCCATTTCAAGCAACCGCCAATGTACACGTCGAGCCCCGATTCGGTCACGTCCACGGGGATTGTCCCGACCGCTTGATAGCCATCAACGATCGTCAACGCCCCCACTTGTCGAGCCCGGTCGGAGATTGCACCGACGTCTTGGAGATACGCACTCTTGAAGAGGACGTGCGAGACATTCACAAACGCCGTTCGTTCGTCGATCGCGTCGAGAAGGCGTTGGGGGTCGATGGTCACGCCGTCTTCGGTCGGGACGACGACAACTTCCGCGCCTCGGAGTTTAAGTTGTTCGATCAGATAAAGGATTGAGGGAAAGTGCATCGCGTCGGTCACGACCTTTGGGCGGTTCGCGGAGAAGTCGAACGCGCTGAAGATCAACGCATGAGAGAGGGTCACGTTGGGTTGAAAAACCACCTCACCGCGTCCCGCGCCGATCAAGGGAGCAACGAGGTCTCCCAGATCGGCCGCGAGGGTCCACCACGTTTCTTCCCATGCCCGGACGCCCCGCGTCGCCCAGGTCTCGTAATACTCTCGGAGCCGATTTTCGGTCTCCGCCGGCACGGCTCCGAGAGAATTACTGATCAGGTAATTGGTGTTGCTGAGAATCGGAAAGCGGTCGCGGAAGCAGAGTAAGGGGTCGGCGTCAGCGTCGGTGGTTGTCACGGTGCGCTCCGTTCCGATTCCTCGGCGAGACGTCTCAACACGGCCCGCACCGGGCTGGCGTCAAAGCCGACGAGATTCAAGGGCAAAGCGATCAGTTCGTAAAGGCCTTCGGGAACGGCCGATAGGTCGAGGCCTTCCAGTATGGCCATCCCGGTCTTCAAGAACATCCTGTGAGACGGCAAATCCGTCGAGTCAAAGAGGTCCACACTTGGAGTGTCGATCCCAACCAACCTCACGCCCTGATGATGAAGCGATTCGACCAACTCGGGAGCGAGCGCGGCGAAGTCCTGGTTGAAGGCCGTCGAGTCGGGAAAGGTTCCCGTGCGAATCAAAACGCGCTCGGCGCGAACAGGCGATTTGAGGTCGGATACCTGGACTCGCGACTTCTTCTCGACCTCGACGGCAATCACCTGGCAAAGGCCAAGGTAGGGTTCCAGTGAACATTCGTGAATCGCGATCCCATCTCGACCATAGTGGCTGGGCGCATCGGCGTGGGCACCAAGATGAACCGTGGCGCGGAGCGTGGAGAGCGTGATGTTCGCTCCCTTTTTCATGTCAAAGAGAACGTCTCGGCTCGGAGGGGTGTCTCCAGGCCAGACTTCCAGCGCGCTCGAAATCGGCGGTGTGATGTCATAGATCAACCTCTTCATCTTCAATCTCTTCCCCACGCTCTTAAGAATCTCACCTCATAAGAGTAACGACCGCCACAAATGAACGTTTTTGAGCTTTTTAAAACAAAAGCCGACCGTATTCGTACGTAACGCGCGATTCAGGTCTTTGCAATCCTCCTCCTCGCGACGGTGAGAGAATGGCCTGGGCGGGAACTTGTCGGTATCCTTCAAGATTCGCCCGGGATCCTACATATTCGTCGCGAAACACGGTTTCAAAAAAGAGAGCAATTCAACGATGAAATGCTTGCCGAGAACGATTCTGTTGGTGTTGGCGATCGGCGGATTCGTCGCCACCGAGGTCCAGGCAACGGACGGCGTCGACTTCCAGGTTGGGGTCGGAGAGAAGGACATCACGCCTCCCGAGGGAGTTCCGATGTGGGGCTATGGAGCCCGACACGATGTTCTCTCTCAGGGCGCGCTTGATCCACTCATGGCCAAGGCGATCGTCGTCGCCGCAGGTGACGAAAAGGTCGCGCTCGTGGGGATCGACCTCGGCCGGGGTCCGACGGACGCCATGATGAAAGTCATTCGCCAGGAGATCGAAGAGAAGGCCGGAATTCAACATGTCTTGATCACAGGAAGCCATACACACCACGGACCCGTCATCGAACTCACCGACGAGCGGGGCCTCGGCAAGGTCAAATTCGACGTCGCCGTCGAATACTCACGGAAACTGCCCGATTTACTGGTCGAGGCAATCCTGGACGCCGCAAAAAACCTCAAACCCGCCAAGCTTGGCATCGCAACTGAGTCCGTTAACCTCAACCGCAACCGGCAGACCAAGCGCGAACCCAAAGCCACCGACCCCATGCTCGCCGTGATCAGGTTTGATGATGTCGCGGGCAAGCCCATCGCGGTCCTCGTCAATTTCGCCGCGCACCCCGTCATGACCAACCCCACGGTTCTCAAATACTCGGCGGACTATCCTGGATTCCTCAAACACAAGGTCGAAACCGAACTCTCGACGAAATGCGTCTTCATGCAAGGCGCGGGCGGTGACATGAGCGTCAACGTCGGTGAGGGACCGCCCGGGCCTAAGGGATTCGGCGAAACATTGGCCGACCACGTCATCGCCTTGGCCCGCGCGGCGAAGTCCGAACCTCCCGAACACCCTTCGATCAAGGGACTAGTCGACACGTTTCATTTCAAAACTCGCGTCGATCTGCGCGATCCGAAGATTGCGGGCGCGTATGAAAGGGCCTTTTTTCCCGAACTCAGTCGCAACTACGCAAAGCTGTTCGCTGAAGACCTCAGCGCCGAGCTGAATACCGTTTTGATAAATGGCGAACTCGCGATCGTGGGTGGATCGGGGGAGTTCTTCTGCAATCACGCGAACCGCCTGAAGGCGCGGTCCTACGTGAAAAATACCCTGTTCTTCGGCTATTGCAACGGGCACGGCATGTATTTCCCGACCATTGAGGCCGCCTCGGAAGGGGGTTATGGAGCCGACCCCGGTGTCTCATTCGCGGAAGTCGGGGCGGGGGAACGCATGATGGATCGGGCGCTGATCAATCTGTACAAACTCCAGGGAAAGTTTGCCCGTGAACCGCGTTAGTTTCCCCACGAGGGGTCATCATTCTTCCTTGCGTGTCCGCTCCAACGCCGGCGGCTTCGACTCGGCGGTCAGACTCTGCTTACTTTGTGCCGGTGGAGCGCGCCCTGACA
>JAYVYS010000643.1:0-2207 GCA_043784005.1 Isosphaeraceae bacterium | reverse complement strand
CGCAGCTCGCTCGCCAACCCGGCTTCACGATGGCGGACCCGAAAGAGCCCAACTTCTTCAGCGACGACATGATCTACGCCCTTGGGGGCGAGTGGTACGCAAACCTCTTCCGCGACGCCCCTTACGGCACGATTCGAGGTGAATCCAGCACCCATTATTCAAAGCTCCCCACCTATCCGCGGACGGTCGAGCGAATCGCGGCCGCCCTGCCCCGCGTGAAGCGGATCGACGTGATGCGCCATCCCATCGACCGACTGATTTCCCACTACCGCCACGAGCGAAACGTCGGCGCGTTGGACGCGGGGATTGAGGAGGCGGTGGACGTCGATCCCACACTGATCGACTACGGTCGTTATTCCTACCAGCTTGCCCGCTACCTCGAATCTTTCGGTCCCGAGAACATCCTCCCGATCTTCTTCGATCGACTCATTCCAAATTCGGCGGAGCAGTTTGAACGGATCGGCCGCTTCCTCGGACTTTCCCGGCGGCTGACGTGGAATCCCACACTCAAGCCCCAGAACGTCACGAGTCAGCGATTAAGGCGCAGCCCGCCTCGCGAGGCCTTCGTCACGTCGCCGCTGCTCACGCCGATTCGTCAGCGTCTTTTCCCGAAAGTGCTCGCCGCGCCCATCGAGGGATTTCTCAGGGAAAACGCCGAAATCCCCGAAATCCCGCCCTCGCTCATGGAACGTCTGGTCAACACATTCGACGCCGACCTCGATCGCCTGAGTGAATGGTTCGGCATCACGCTCGACTGCGAAAACTTTTCGAAGGTGACGACCGAACGAACACGCGAATGAGTCGCGCTCGATTGACGAACCAGGTAGTCAGGCTTTTTTTTTGACGCTTCGCCCACTTGTCGGCCAACGTCAAGAGCCTCGCGAGTGGAAGCTCGAAACCCGGCAAAAGCGGTGTTCGATACGTCGCTTCGACTTTAACGACCGCTTCCTCAGCCCCCGAATCGGGTCTTCGAAACACGGTCATTGTCCGCGCGTACCGATCGATGACCCAGGATTCCTTGATGCCAAGATCAAGATACTCACGTCGCTTCTCTTCGTAATCGCGGATGCGATCACGGGTCGATTTCGCGACGAACTCGATGACGATCGTCGGAACGTCTTTTTCCAGGTCGGGAACCCGTCCAAGTCCCGCCCAGATCGCGCGATCGGCGCGACGGCGAGAATCCTTCAGGTTAATGTAATAATCAAAAAGTGTTTGATCGAGTGCTGACCCATCGGCATGAGTATCGCGATATAACCTCAGCAAGTATCCAAGTTCCTCGTTGGGGTCGCATTCCGACGGTGAAGCGAACGGCGACACGATCAAGACTCCGTGGATAAGCTCATAATGAAACCGGTCGTCGTAATCCGTGATCGCGTCGTATTCCTCGGGAGTCATCAACATCCCGTTCGAGGACGCTCCGATCTTCGGCCTTCGCGTTTTCTGAGCTTGAAACGTGGACATGATCGCACATCTCCATCGCGTCAACGTGCCGGCACACTTGTGCAAGGGGTTTTGCGGTCGACACGCTTGAGCAATCCGGTCAGAACGCGACCTGGACCAAGTTCGTAAAAGGTGTCGAATCCATCGGCGAGCATCCGTCGCATCGAGTCTTCCCAGCGAACGCCCGCGATGACCTGCGCGACGAGTGTTCCGCGGATATCCTCGGGATCGTCGTGAGAGACGGCATCGACGTTCGAGTAAACAGGGATTCGCGGCATTTTGACCTCCGCGTTCCGAAGTGCCTCGGCGAGTTGTTCGTCGGCGGGCCGCATCAGATCCGAGTGAAACGCTCCCGCGACCGCGAGCGGAATCACGCGCGACGCCCCGAGCGCGGTCGCCTCCACTTCCACGTGTTCGAGGGCCGATTTGTCACCGGAGACCACGATATTGCCAGGCCCCAGCAGATTGGCCTTCCAGAGCCTGCCGAATGGTGACACCTTGACGCAAAGCTCGTCGATCTTGGCCTCGTCCAGGCCGAGCACACTCGTCATTCCGCTGGGAGTCGCCATCGCGGCGGCCTGCATCGCTTGGCCGCGTCGTTGGACAATCTTCAGAGCCGCTTCAAAATCAAGGGCGCCGGCAAAGACGAGCGCTGTGTATTCTCCGAGACTCAGACCGGCGGTGCCGGAGCAGGCGTCGACAATCCCGGGGTTGGTCTTCTTGAAGCCCTCGAGCGCCGCGAGGCTCGCGACGAAGATCGCGGG
>JAYVYS010000642.1:0-7850 GCA_043784005.1 Isosphaeraceae bacterium | reverse complement strand
CCCGACGACCGTTCTTGGCATGATCGGTCCGGTCGTCGCCAAGATGGCTGTGGAACAGTCGAAGAAGGCCGGAAGCGCGATTGGCGACATCTACTTCTGCGGGGCTGTCGGCTCGATCGCCGGCACCTTCCTCGCAGGATTCGTACTGATGTACCTCTTGCCGGTGTCGTCGATTGTCACGATCGTCGCCGCGGCGCTCGCTTTGCTATCAGCGGCGATGATTGGCGGCGGGGCGGGCCGGTTCGTGGGCATTCTCGCCGCGACTTGCCTCGGGCTCGGCTCGATCGCTCCGGTGGCGAGAGCGATTCCCCTCGAAGGCTTGACTTTGGGCTCGAACACCGTGAACCCGATCGCCCTGACGGGTCACGCCCTCACGTTCGTCCTGGCGTTGATCGGCCTCAGGGCGCTGCTGGCCGCGAGTGCCGCGTCCGCCGATGTCGAGGCCGCCGACTCATTCGGCGAAGATCGCGACGCCCCTAAGCCCAAGCTTACCGACCTCGCGATCCTCTCCTTCATCGCGAGCATGGCCTTCATGGCGTTCGAAATGGTCGCGGGCCGGATGGTGAGTCGGCACCTCGGATCGAGCATCTACGGCTGGACCAGCATCATCGGCGTCTTGCTTGGCGGCCTTAGCATCGGCAACCTGATCGGCGGTAAGATCGCCGACTTCGTGAAAGAGGAAAAGCAGGCGAGCTGGCTGTTCATGGTCGCCTCGATCCTCACGATTAGCGTGTTGTTCCTGGAAAAACCACCGGAAACCCTCGCGAATAAGCTCATCGGCGATGATCGCGCCATTTTGAGTCACGCGATCACTCTGACGAAACTCAAACTGCCGATCCTGGGAGAGATTCCCATGACTTGGCCCGCGCGGGTCTTATTCGTGGTGACGGTTGTCTTCTTCCTTCCCGCGGTTTCAATGGGAACCGTCTCCCCGGTCGTGGCCAAGCTCGCGGTGGAGCGGCTTCGCAAGAGCAAGAAGACCGGCCAGGCGATCGGCCAGGTTTATGCCTGGGGCATGGTCGGCAGTATCTTGGGAACGTTTTTGACGGGGTTCTTCTTCATCGATTACCTGGGGACGAAAGGCGTCTTGCTCGCGCTGGGAACCTCGCTGGCCTTCTCAGCCACGGCGCTCGGATCGGTCTGGCACGCGGCCTGGGCGGGCATCCCGCTGGGGCTTTGCGTGATCGCGCTCGTACCGATCCCTTGGTTCGAGCAACAAGGCTTACGCTGGGGAATTCGCGAGGAACGGGGAAACCCGGAAACCGCCGAAGACGGCAACGCCTGGATCGACGAGAGCAATTACTATTTCATCAAAGTGACCAACGAGCCCGTCGATATCGGTAAGAAGCGAACACTTGTTCTTGATAATCTGATCCACGGCTACTTTATCCTCGAACACCCCGAACGACTCGACTACGACTACGAGCATATCTACGGCCTGGTCGCCCACCGCGTCGCCCTCGCCAAGGCCAAGGCCGCAGACAAGGAAAAGGCCGAGGACGCTCCGCTTAAGACCCTCTTCCTCGGCGGCGGCGCCTATACCTTTCAGCGCTACATGCAGTACAAGTATCCGCGGACCGAGGTCGATGTCGCAGAGATCGACCCCGCCGTGACCAGGGCCAATCAGAAAGCGCTCGGGTTGCCGTTGGACACGACCATCAAGACCTACTGGGGCGACGCGCGCCAGTTCGTCGAGCGCAACCAAGGGAGCAAGAAGTACGACATCGTCTTCGGAGACGCATTCAACGACTTCTCGGTCCCCTGGCACCTCACGACCCGGGAGTTTAACAACAAACTCGCCTCAATGATGGCTGACGACGGCGTCTATATGATCAACATCATTGATGCCTACGAATCCGACGAGACGATCGAGCGCAAGGCCGCGAAGCGCATCGAAAAGGAAGGAGTAACATCCGACGCCGACAAGGCGCGTATCCGCCTTCAAGAAAAGACCCGAGCCTATCGTTTCGGCGGATTCCTCGGCTCGTGGGTCAACACGGCGAAATCGAACGGCACTTTCCCCTATATCTACATCTTCGGCACGGATAGCACACCCGGTTCCGGTCTCCGTGAAACGTTCGTGGTCGTGGCATCGAAAAAACCGCTGGCGATCGAAGACCTCGGCAGCCATGACGACGACCCCAAATTCCTTGACCACGAACAGATTTTTGAGCCTCGGCCGTACAACGAGGATGACATCAAGCAAGTGAATGCCCGTTCTCGCGGAATCATTCTGACTGACGATTACGCACCTGTGGAAAACCTGCTCGCCCCTGTCGCCGAAACGCGCGGCGACGACGACTGACACGCAGCCTGACACCGGGAGTTTCCCTCCATGTCCACCTCCCCAAATGCCTCGGCCCGACCGGATCGGACCTGGCTTTACGTCGGGCTCGCGTTCCTGGTTTGCTGGACGGTGATCCTGCGCTATTACAATCCACTCCGGTCGAGCGCCGCGCCTCGATTGGGTGGCGGGTCGAACCTGGGCACCGCCGATTTTTCCTGGAAGATTCAAGACCTCGACGGCGCTCCTGTGGAGTTCGCGAAGTTCCAGGGGAAGCCGATCTTTCTGAACATCTGGGCGACCTGGTGCGGCCCTTGCGTGAAAGAAATGCCCTCCATTTCACGCCTCGCCGCCAATCCCAAGCTCAAGGACGTGGCCTTCGTTTGCGTCTCGGTCGATGACACCACCGACGTCGTCAAACGCTTTCTTGAGGGCAAGGGCTGGCCGATGACCGTTTTGCGTGCCCAGGGCGTCCCCCGAATCTTTGAAACTGAGGGCATCCCCGCGACATTCATCATCGCGCCCGACGGCAAGATCGTCGCATCCGAGGTGGGATCGGCCGAATGGGATGGTCCCGAGGTTGTTGATTTTCTTGAGAAATTGGCGAAGAAGTAATCACTTGTAGGATGCGATCGCTTACAGCCCCTTCCTCCCATGCAAAAATATCTGCAAACTTCTCGCCATGTGCATCAAACCGCCGATCATCGCCCCGATGATTGCCCCGTAAAGACAGCAGATCAGGTACAGCCCAAAAGGTTGTCCGAACATTCGCAGGTAGAACATCGGGTTATCGGAGAGTGACATTCCCTCGCTGGGTGAGATCGCGGCGACCATCACGAACCCGAGCGAGAAGAGCAACATCAACAAAGCAAGGGGGGCGATGAACAGTAACGCCCACCTCACACCCGCTTTCGCCCCTCTCCGGACGGCTTCTTTCAACGATTTCGGCGGCACCGATCGAGGACCCTTGGCAACAAGTTCCGCAGTCGGCGCGCGATAGGGATTGTCGAGGTCCATAAGGTGATCCCGTTTCGATCCACGATCAAACCTTGATCGCCACCACACTCCCACCCGCATCAGCGCTGGTCTTCGCGGCCTCGATGAAGGCGACGATTTCCAGGGTCTCGCGAAGGTCGATCGGCAACTGCCGGGTCTCAAACAGCATCACGATCTGCTTGAGCAACTCGCGGTAGATATATTTCGTGCTCACCCCTTGCGTGATAACACCCTTCGATCCGAAGAGTGTGAACCCATATTCCGACGCCCCCGCGCGAATTCCTCGGAGGCTCGCGACCCGTCCATCGGCCCAGATTCCCGTCACGACCTCGGCGCCGTCGGTGCTCATGCATGAGACCCGTTGGCAGCCCGGCCCCATCAGGGTGAACAGCATCTCGGTCGGGTGAATCCCATAATGGAACAAGCCGGGATTTCTCGGGTGCGTGGGAGCCGGCCCGTAAGTTGTCACGCCGATGATCTCGCCCGTCTTCCCCTTCCCGCCGACCGCCGCGACGACCTCGGGCGCGTAGCGCAGGCTTGAGCTGGACATCAACGGAATGTGCTTCATCTCGGCCGTTTTGATCAGCTCCTTCGCGTCCGCGAGCGAGCACGTGAACGGTTTATCGACATACGTGGGCATCCCCTTCTCCAGAAAGGGCATCGCCCGCGCCAGATGGACGCTGCCGTCGACCGCCTCGATCAACACAGCGTCGACCTTGCCGAAGAGGTCGGCAGGATCGTCGTAGAGGGTGACGCCGTATTTCTTGAGCGTCTCGGTATTCTTGGGGATCGTCTCGGGAGCGATCTTTGAGGTTCCCGGCACCCCGGCAACGACCTTCGCGCCTTCGACCCATTGATCTTCGGCGATGTCAATGTGGTTCAATCGCTTGGTGAACTCGACCGCGTGACTCGTGTCGAAATCGACGATACCAAGGCGGATCATCGGCAAATCTCCTGCGATGGAAGGAATAATCAAAGAGTGTGAGTCTTCATGCTATAATGACTCGGCAAGGCGTTTTTCGGCTATCTTCCCCCCTGAAGACCACGGAAAACGAGTGCGACGATCCCGAGGAGGAAGAACCCGAGCAAAAGAAACAACAATCCTTTAAGCAGACAACTGATCTTGTATTTGATATGAGGGGTCGCCTTGATGACGTCCCGATACTCAGGCGAAAAGACGACCGACGCCTTCGGAGACACGAGCAAATAAATAATGTATCCAATAATGAGCAAACCTATACCATATCCGATGAACAGACCGGTGATGGCGGGGCGATTGGCGGCGGTTGCAAAAAGCAGAACCGTGACGAGCGTGAAGACGGTCAAAACAAACCCAATCGCCGCAAGGATGACATCCGTCCATCGTGCCCAGGTTTGTAGCTTTGTGAGTCCGAATCCGACGCCCAGATTGATGAAGGTCACGACCGCAAGCGCGATGAATTCGACGATGGAACGATTTTGTGCCTCGCTTGTCCATTGAATGAACATCGCTATCAATGCGAATACGTAGACAATTCCGCCGAGAATTATGCAGGGAGCCAATCGACTTGACCGATGCTTCATGATTGAGATACTTCCGCCGCATCGCTTCCTTCTCGGCCAACCCCGCGGAAACGCTGAGCGGCGGCGGGGTCAGCGGCGTGTTTGGAGCGGCGTAAGGATTAGTGAAGAGCGGATCATCGGTTGACATCGAAAGTCCCCATCAAAAAAAGGTCGTGTCGCGATCGAGTGACAACAATATTATGTATTGAATTCAAGGAATTCAATTTCGGTTGCTCGCTTCTTCAGGAAAACGTCAGGCCTTTCATTTACCAGCATCGCGTACGAACACGCGCCCATCAACATGGTGAGCGGCACAGTGAAGATCAAGCCGACGCAGCACATGACAAATCCCAGTAAGTTGATGAACCATGCGATGACGAGAAGGGCGATCAGCTCAACGACATGCCCTCGTGTCAGGGCGAAAGAATCACGTAGTGTTTCTATGAATCCACAGTCTTGATCCACCAATAAATAAGCATAGAGCGAGAGCCGGACGTAAAACGCTCCGACAACCATGACGGCGACGATTCCCAGTAGCACCGCGGCGGCAAGAAGCGCCACGCTGGGTTGCCTGACCTGAAATGCAAACGTCATAAGAATCGGAATCGACACGACGAACGCGGCCAGGGCAATCAGTCCGCAGGTCGTGAAGCTCGCGAGAATCATGCGAACGAGATAACGTCCCCCTTTAAAAACGTCCGCGAAAGAAGTCTCGCGTCCCCGCGCCAGTTTCAATATCGCAAGAGTTTGCCCTGAGAAGACCCAGAGAAAAAAGGGCGATGCGGTGAGCATGTACAACACCGAGATCAACCCCACGTCGTCCTCGGAAACACCCATGCGTCTTAGCACGAGGACGAGGATATTGCCGGGGATGGTGACGGCGTAATTCAACGCTCCCCCGCCCAGCACGATGCCCAGGCAAAGCCCGAGCCGGTCTTGAAAGACTTCCCAGGATCGCCGCATGACACCATCGACCGAGAACGGCTCGAGAGTATTACCGGGCCGCCGCGACACCATCGCCACATGCTTTTTCGACAGGTCGGATTGTGGAGGTGCGTACGGATTGAGACGGTCGGGGAACTCATCGGGAGGAAGGTATGGGTCGTTAAATGACATCGAGTGAATACCCGCGTTAGATCCACATTCAAAGCAAGTGCCGCGCCTTGATCTGCAAATAGCGATTGATCAGAGGGGCGGTCATGTCGGCGGGAAAAGTGTCGAGGGTCAACACACCGTGAAGCCGGAGCCCGGCAAGGGCGCGCTCGCGCCAGGTCAGAAGCGCCGCGGCGGCGGCCCCACTGTAGAGCCCGGGACCGCTCTCGGGGGCATTGTCGGCAAGTGCGAAGATATCTTGATCTCTCAGAAAAACACCTAAAGGCAAGTGTTTGCCCACGAGATTCCCCAGATGATCACCAATAATCCGTGCGTTCACATCGTCGAATAGGTTGGAGATCAAGATCACCAGCGACCGCTTCCGACAGCGCTTCTCCAGTTCGACAAACGCCCGGTCGTACCTCGACTCGACAAGTTCGGGGAACAGGTTGTGGACGCTGTGAATGATCCGATTGATCCGCCGAGAACCGCCGCCGGGGGGAACATAGGCCTTCACGGTGTCCGAAAACGCGAGCAGTCCCACTTGATCGCCGCGAATAAGCGCGACGTGTGAGAGCATGAGCATCGCGTTGAGCGCATGATCAAGGGGCGAGAGTCCGTCACCGGTGTCACCTGCCATCATGCGTCCGCAATCGATCAGAAAGATGATTCGCTGCGATTGATTCACCTGGTGCGCGCGGACGGTCAGCTTGCCTCGTCTCGCGGTCGCGCGCCAATCCATGTGGCGTGGCTCGTCGCCCTCGGTGTAGTCGCGAAGCCGCTCAAACTCGTTGTCGGTCCCGAGCTTTCTCGACCGTCTCACGCCCAACGTGCTCAGCTTGTCCTTACGCGCCAAGAGTGTGTACCGCGCGATCTGACGGACATCTGGGTAGACGCGAATCTCGGTCTTGCAAGGGACAACGACAGCGCGTTGCCAGAGCCCGAGCCTGCTGGCCACGAGCGCATCGACCTGACGAAAGGCGTAGGTTCCGCGCCGGTGAGGCGTGACCTTGTAAACCAGGGCCGCGAGGCTCGCTGAAGGAACACGTAACACGAACTCGGCGGGCTCGGCCGAGAAGGTATCCGGAAGGTCGTCACGAAGCCGCATCCGGCGCGCCTTGCGGCCGAGATTTTCCACGATCAGTTCGACCTCTTGCGACTCTCCCAGTGAACCGACCGTGCTGCATCGCCGCTCGGCCTTGAGGCCCTTCGCACCTCGAAGCGATGCCATGTCGATCAGTGCGACCGTGACGATCGCCAGGTCAAATGCGTACACGAACGGCCAGACCACGTCGGAAATGAATCCGCCGATTGCCAGAAGTGAGGGAAACAAGAGTGCCAGGGCGAGTCGCCGGCCGGGCCAGATCATCGCAACGGCACCTCCACCGAGCGGATCAGTTCGGTGAGCAACTCGTCGGCACTGCGCCCTTCCACTTCGGCCTCGGGGGTGAGCATCACGCGATGCCGCAACGCCGGCAACGCGACCTCTTGAACATCGTCGGGAAGGACGTAATTCCGTCCATCAAGCACGGCCACGGCGCGTGCTCCGCGAAGTACGGCCACCCCCGCCCTGGGAGAGGCTCCTAGGGCGAAAGTGGGCCACTTGCGGGTCTTCCGCACCAGTGCCGAGATGTAGCCGAGCACATGGTCGTCGACAAGCACCTCGCCGCAAAGCCGCTGCATCTCGATGACCTCTCGCGGGTTCGTCACGGTTTGAAGAGACTCCGCGAGAACACGATCGGGGCTTGCGCCGCCGGTGTGCAGCTTAAGGATATTGGTCTCTTCGTCGAGGCTCGGATAGTCGACGATCAGTTTGAAGAGGAACCGGTCGAGCTGAGCCTCGGGAAGGTTGTAAGTCCCTTCGGACTCGATCGGATTCTGGGTGGCCAAAACGATGAACGGGCGTTCGATCAGATGGTTCACTCCGTCGATGGTG
>JAYVYS010000641.1:0-7002 GCA_043784005.1 Isosphaeraceae bacterium | reverse complement strand
GCCTTCCGTCGAGGGGTACTCCGACCGACTCAGTTATGTCGGGGGTGAGACCGTCAAGCTCCATGTTTCCACCGCCGCACCTCGTTTCCTTGTCGAAATCGCACGCCAGGGAGCGAAACGCGAAGTGGTTTGGAGCCGCGCTGGAGTGCCAGGTAAGGAATATCCGGTTCCCGCGGACGCCTCCTCAAACGGATGTCTGTGGCCGTCGGTGGTCGAGTTCGAGGTTCCTCCCACCTGGCGACCCGGCTATTACAGTGTAGCGCTTCGAGCGGAGGGTACTCCTCCAAAAGATAAGATCCTGGCGATCCCGACGGACCCATTCTTCGTCGTCCGCTCGGCGGAGCCTGGCAAGAATTCGTCGATCTTGTTGCAACTCTCAACCAATACCTACAACGCCTACAACAATTGGGGCGGCGGCAGCCTTTACGCCTACAATGGCAAAAATAAGGTCCAGGGTCGCCGTGTCTCGTTCGATCGGCCCCCGATCACCCAGTACCCGAACTGGGAGGCACCGTTCGTCGCCTGGGCCGAGGAAAATGGCTACGTCCTGGATTACGCGGTAAATTCCGACCTCGAGTTTCACCCGGAGATCCTCTCGAAATACAAGCTTGTCCTGAGCGTTGGGCATGACGAATACTGGTCGGCCCCGATGCGCGACCATCTGGAAGCGTTTATCGCTCGCGGGGGTAACGTCGCCTTTTTGAGCGGAAACTCCGTCTGCTGGCAGGTGCGCTCCGAAGACGAAGGCCGGGCCTTGGTTTGCTGGAAACAGGCGTTCAAGGAAGATCCGTTTTATTCCTCGGAAGGAAATCCAAAACTCAGCACGCTCTGGAGCCATCATCTGGTCGGGCGACCTGAGAACATGCTTACGGGTGTCGGGTTTTTGTACGGAGGCTATCACAAGAGCCACGGTCAGTTCATGCAAGGCACCGGCGGGTATCAGGTCCACCGTCCCGAGCACTGGCTGTTCGAGGGGACGGGAATCAAGGAAGGCCAGGAGTTTGGGGTCAAGGATACGATCGTCGGTTACGAATGCGACGGCTGCGACTTCACCCTCCATGACGGTAAGCCCGAGCCGACTCACCGCGACGGTACGCCCGATTGCTTCGTCATTCTGGCCACTGCCGAGGCACGATGGCATCCCGACGACTGTGAATGGTACGACCGTTGGGAAAAAGGTCGGCTCGGCCACGCAGTGATGGGGACTTATACCAGGCCCGGGGGCGGAACCGTTGTGACCGCCGGGTCCACCGACTGGGCGCATGGGCTCAGTGGAAAAGATCCGGTCGTCCGCCGCATCACCAAGAATATTCTCGACCGGCTCTCGAAATGAAGAAGCTGGCGACTCCTTCAGGGACACTGAAAACCGAACTCCCTGAGAAGGGTCGCAACGGCGATCAGAGGAAGCCCCATGATGGCAGTCTGGTCGTCTGAGAAAATCTTATCGACGAGCAGAATGCCTCGCGACTCAAGCTTATAGCTCCCCGCGCAATCCAGCGGAAGATCGGCCGCGACATAACGTTCCGCCTCAGCACGAGAATAGCTTCGAAATCGCATCGTCGACTTGTCAACAAACCGCGCGATCTTCCCCTGATAGGATAAAGCGACCGCAGTGATCAAAACGTGCTCGCGCCCCGCGAACTTCATGAGTTGGCCGACGGCTCGCCTGACCGTTTGGGGCTTCCCAAAAATTTTGCCTTTCATGACGACAACTTGATCGCTTCCAATCAGGATTGCGGACGGCTCGTGCTTCACGACGCTAGTCACTTTCGCGAGGGCGAGCTTGCACGCCAGATCCTCGGGGCACATCGTGAGGTCTTTTCCCCCTTCCTCATCGAACTCAGGCGGTCGGCAGCGGAAGGGGACGCCGAGACGTTCCATCAGCGCACGACGATAAGGAGACGTGCTTACAAGAACGATCTCGGGTAATTCACTCATGTGATTTTCGCAGACTCCGCCGGGCGAGTTTCCGGAGAGTACGAGGAGCTTGGTCTCGATTTCAGGCGTACTGATCGTCCGTTACAAAGCGTCGGCAAGCCGTCGCAGTCCACAGTGCGCAAGCGAGCGGAACCGTTGTCTCATCGGGCGCGATGACCCCAGTTCCTATGCGTTACTGGGATGCTCCGCCTGGTTCTGTCGCTCAAACTCCCCGAGCCAGAGCCTCGCCCGTGGCAAGTCGCCAGCGCGAACCCAGACCTTGGGGTTCGAGCTCATGCTACCGAGTGCATCGTGCATGTCATGAAGGTCGGAGACGGCGGGGATGCCTTGCTCGCTGAGTTTGTCCGCAAGGAACTTGGCCTGGAGCAGGTCCAACGCCGAGTAGGCTTCGACAAGCTCGCCCGCCTCTTCGTTCAATGGCTGCGCGATCGGGGCGTCCCCTTGCGGCATATCGATGTCGAGGGGAGATTCATTCGGATTGGCCTCATCGGCCACGACGAACGACGGGTCTTCGACCCCATCGGCCGTCGTCCCGCAGTTCCAGCACACATCAAACGAGGGGTCGACCTTGGTTGCGCACTTCGAGCAGGTCCACATCGCAGCGACTCCTGGCGACCTCGGTTTGAAACGAAACGCCGCCGAATTTCAGAGCTGGATCGTCTGCATGAGTTCGGCGGGGGATTGAATGTAGCCGAAGTAAAACGGACCGAACAGGGCGTAACGAGCCGAACTTTCGTCGAACCGCATGGTGTAAACGATATCCTTTAAGTAGAGGGGATTCCGAGCCCAGAGGGTGACCCCCCACTCCCAATCATCCAGGCCCGTCGAAGCCGTGATGAGTTGCGAGACTTTTCCTGCGAACCGCATTCCGCTGCGGCCGTGTTGGCTCATCAACTCCGATCGTTGTTCCTGCGGAAGGGTATACCAGTTCTGATCTCCCGTCCGCATCTTGCTCATGGGATAAAAGCAGAGGCAGGGCCAATCCGGGAATTCCGGATAGAGCCGCTGCTTGTTCATCGGTCCGAGCCGGTCGGTGTACGACTTCACCTTGGCCTTGTAGACGTTGCTCTCGGGGTCGAGCCCTTCGCGATCACGGAGGATTCTCGCGTATTCCTCGCTATCGGGAACGTACTCGGAGACCTCAGTAATCGAGTAAAACGAGTAAGAAGGTTTGAGCGCCGGCCCGATCGCGGAGGCCTGGATGGCGATCTGAACTCCATGAATGGCCTTCAGATCGGTTCCAGCCATGATGACGCCGAAATCGGCCTTATGACCCGGAATCGAGAAGCATTGAAGCTGCGCGGGAGCCCCCGGCGACGAGCGATCAAGCGCCTTGAGCAACTGATCGCGTCCCTCGACCCGGGTTTCGGGCGAGAGCGCCGCGAGTGCCCCGCGATCGATCTGGTAATACATGTGGAGGAAGTGCCAGCCCGTCTCGGGTACGAGGGTCGCCGGAATCTGCTCCGAAGCGGCGGGCCTGTGTCCGTGCTGCATCGGATGGGTCGGGGCGAGCGGCAGCGTTTCCTGGGACATCACGAATCACTCCGGGCCGGCGGGTCTTACTTCATTTGGAATATTCCCTATTCTAAGCGGCGGCTCGACAGGCTCACAAGGAATCGGAGGGCGTGGAGGTTTCGAGCACCTCAGAAGGGACAGTTGAGCTTGCCGATTTTTTCAAGATAGGTTAAACCGACGCCACGCGAAAACCGACGGTCCTGGGCGGGCGGTTGGCTCCATTCGTGTTCCTGTCGCATTCGTTAACCCGGTCTCTCCGGGTCGTGGTTATTTTCGATACAGACCGAATCGAGGGTCGAGCGATGCCGAGCGGCCAGGGAAGGCGGCGGGGCGGTCGTCGAATCACCCCGGGGATCGCCTCGGCGATTCTGGCCGTGATTCTGTTACCGGCAACGGCTTGTAATCGACTGCCGCTGCGGCAGGTCGATGCGACCCCGAGCGCCAAGCCCATGACGCGGGTTGAACCCGCCACGCCACCCGCCGAACTTCCTCCGCTTCCCGCGACGCCTCTGACCGAGGCGAGTTCGACAACCCCCCCTGCCCCGGAACGTCCCGAATCGGCTCCGGAGGAGGAACCCGGGCGGGGAACTCCTCTTCTCGACGCCGCGCTGGCACGAGCCTCGGATGTGAAAGCCGAGGAAAAGGCGGAGAAGCCTATCGAACTGCCGGTATTGAGCGCGGCTCCCGAGAAATCCGAGCCGAAGTTAGTCCCTTCGCAAACGTCCGCTGCATTTGCGGAGGTCGAGTCGGCTGCGCCGGAAGCGATCATTCCGCTTCCGGACGAATCGTCGATGACTCTGCCGCGCAGCCTGGATCATGAACACGAGCCCCACGAGATTTTCGCCAAGGCACCCGATTACCCGGCGACGGAGAGCGCTCCTAGGCCGATCGACGTCGAAAAACCGATCGTCGGCAAGCCTCGCGATCCTTGGTTGGACGGTCTCGGTGATCTCCGCGCTTTCGCCGCAAGGCATGGCGGAGAACCTGGCGGAAACGCCGAGACCTGGGTGATTCGCTCGCGAGTCATCGATTGGCTCTCGGCCGATTCGAATGACAGCCCCTCGGATGTCGCGTGGTCGAGCGTGCTCTCCGCTCTAGTCGCGGCGACGGGACCGGAAACGATTGAGCCTTCCATCCTCGCGCCGAAGCTCCATGAAGCCGTGGCCAACCTTGAATCCCTCGCGCCTCTGGCGATCGTGGACTTAAAGCTCTGCCGGAAAGTCCAAGGCTTCGGACACCGCGAAATCCTTGAACCCGCCGCCGTCAAGCCGGGTCAGGCCCTTCTCGTTTACTGCGAGATCTCGGGACTTCGCTATGAAAAGCTCTCCGAAGGCTTCAAGTCACAAATGGCCTCGGACGCGGAGATCACTCTCGCGAGCGGCGGAGAACCCGTCTGGACCCAGGCGCTGGGTTCCGCGGAGGATCACTGCCGCCTCCCCCGGCACGACTATTTCGTCAACTATCGCATCCCCCTGCCCCCGTCGCTGGCTCCCGGCGATTACCAGCTTCGCCTCACCCAGCGCGACCTGCTCTCGGGTCGGGACGCCACCGCGACGGTCTCTTTCCACATCATTCCGTGAACCCGTTCCGCGATCCGCCTTGAAAACGCGAGGTCTTCGCGAGACAATCCTGTCATGCACCCTTGCAACTGAACGGATCGGGGGAGCGGGACATGTCGCAAGCGTTCCATCGTCGAATCTTGGCATCGGTTTGTCTGGTCGCGGCCACATGCGCCGCGGCTTTCGCTATCGAGGCGGCCGAAGGGCCAGACGATTTGGGGACTCGCGCACGCGTGGTCCAGGTCAAACAGAAGACTGCGAAGAAGAAAAAGGGGGTCCGAAAGCCGGCGCAAAATGCCGAGACCGATTCCGCCGAAACGAGTCCCGTTGGGGCTTCCAGCGAGCCTTTGAAATTCTCCAGAGACATCGCGCCGATCATCGTCGCGAACTGCGCGGGGTGTCATAACGGGACACAGAAGCGCACCAAGCTGAATCTGACGACCTTCGAAAAGATGATGGAGGGAGCGGCCTCGGGTAAGGTCATCATCGGAGGCAAGCCCGAAGAGAGCCATCTGGTGCTGCGAATCCAGGGCGAAGAAACGCCGAAGATGCCGCAAGGGGGAAATCGCAACCTCTCGGAGGTGGCGATTAACAAGATCGAGAGCTGGGTGAAGGCCGGGGCGATCCTTGATGCGGGCATCGACTCCAAGGCCCCGATGGCGAATTACGCGGCGAGTCCGGAAGATTTACGAAAAGCCGAACTCGCCAAGTTGCCCGCCGAACAGCGTGACAAACTCGTAGAGATTTCAGGGTTGGAGCGATGGAAGAAGGCAAGCAAGGTCAAACCGGCGGTCTCGTCGAACGCACACTTCGTTCTCTTCTCGACGCTCTCAAAAAATCGCTCGACGGCGGTATTGAAGGCGCTCGACACGCAATACGCTCAGGTGCGCACCCTGCTGGGGCCGAAATCGGTCGAGTGGGGGGAAAAGGCGAGCCTCTTCGTTTTCCCTGACTTAGCGGCCTATGTCGAGTTCGTTCGCGCGATCGAGAACCGCGATATCGAGGCCGGGGATGTGGGCTCGGCCAAGCTGACAATTCCCCAGCCCTATGTGGCCGTCGTCGACCCGACGGGAGGGCGCGACGAGTCCGAGACCTCCGGTTCTACCCTCGCCCCAAAGAAAGGGGTCCGAGGGAAGAGGGGACTTGATGACGAGGCGTCGACGCAACGGAGCTTGGCGAGCGTGATGGCCGAGCAGTTCGTGATCGGAGCGACAAGCCGAGCAGGCACCCCTCCCCGCTGGCTCAGCCTGGGGCTGGGATCATTTCTGGTTTCGCGAACGGAGCCTCGGGCGTTTAACGCGGTTCGCTCTGAAGCCCGTAGGTTGTTTGATAGTGGCTGGCCTTCCAAAGCACAGGATGCGCTCGGCGATGAGGGCAAGGCCGAAGAGGTGCGAGCGGTCGGCTTCGCGATCCTCGAATCTTTGAATGCCGTCGATCGCAGGGTTATCCCGGCCTTTGTTCAGGGAATGCTCGAAGGGGGAAAGCAGCTTGACGACGTGGTGGGCAAGGTCCTTAACATGTCTCGCGCGGAGTTCCTTCAGATGTCGGGCGAATTCGTCGGAACCAGCTATGGGAATGGTCGATGAGCCCGCCAATTCCCCCAAGGCCGGATGACGCCTACTTCGTGCCTGCGGGCCATGGCGCTCACCACGCCCTTTTTCCAGGCGTCGAAATCGTAACCAATGCCACGAGCGGGTTGATGATCTCGGTCGTGTCGTTGGAGCCTCATTCCCTGGTCCCCGACCACTCCCATCCGCACGAACAAATGGGGCTCTTGATCTCGGGCCGACTGGAATTCACGATCGGCGGTGTGACGCGAATCCTCGGGCCGGGCGATGCCTGGAAGATTCCTGGAGGCGTCGTGCATCGAGTGGTTGCACTTGATGACCCTGCGGTGGCTCTGGACGTCTTCCACCCGATCCGCGAGGATTATCTCTGACCGCCGTTGATCGGTCGGCGAGGGGCTTCGTCGATGACTCGGGTGCTGGTG
>JAYVYS010000640.1:0-4425 GCA_043784005.1 Isosphaeraceae bacterium | reverse complement strand
GACACGATCATCTTCCATCCACTCCAGATGGAGGAGTTGACCAAAATCGTCGACATCCAACTCAAGCGTCTGAAGGCCCAGCTTGTTGAGGCGGGGGTTAACGTGGAAATCACCGACGACGCCAAACGGGAACTCGCCCGTGAGGGCTTTGATCCGGCCTACGGCGCGCGTCCTTTGAAGCGAGTTATTCAGAGTCGCCTCTCCAACCGGCTGGCATCCGAGCTTCTCGCCGGCAAAATCGGAGAGTCCGGCGTGGTTCAAATTGGATGGGATGGCAACGATTTCACGTTTAATCCGATGGTCGCCAAAGGAGTCGTCCCAACCTGAGTTTCCAAAAGGCGAAGCCCGGGCTGCGAAAAACCCGCCCCAACCTTTGCAAAAAAACCGGGGCGGGTTTTCTTTGATTCGTGCTTCGACCCCGATTCGCTCAGGACTTGGGAGCGTCGATTTTGGGGGCGGATGGGGTGGTCGTTGACGCGGGGGGATCGACCTTCGCGGCCTTGGGATCGGCCTTGGTCGACTTGGCTTGCGAAGTCACGGGGTGGGTCGGGTCGTAAGTGCGACGCTTTTTCTTCGGTTTCGCAGTTCCAAAATCGGGGACGAAAGGGGTCCCATTGTTGATACCGCCATTCAACGTCGATCCGTTGAATCCGGTTGCCTTCCCCTTCGCCTGCTGCTGTTGCGCCTTCTGCATGAGTTGTTGCTGCATCAGCATCATCTGCTGTTGCTGCATCATCATCTTGTTCTGCATGATCTGTTCGTACATCGCCATGCTACCGCCCGAGGCCCTCCACTCGGGGGAATTCGTGTTGTAGAGCACGCCGTCCGTGCTCACGACGTTGCCGCCACGAGGGCCGCGTGCCTCGGCAAAGCTCGACACCCCGACGAGCCCAAGGATCGCGATCAAGCCGACGAGCCTTCGCATGGAATACCCCTTTCGACCCGAAAATGGATCCGAAACGTCGAGAGCGTTCACGAAATCCTGCCGTTTCTCCATCCAATGATAGGAGACGCCGCGAAAGGATACCAGACGATTCTTGAGCGGAACCTGTCGTGGGTGCGATACGACCTCAATCGCTGCGAGTGGATGCAAGTCCACAAGGATTGAACACCGTCATCCCGAGTTCGTATCGAGGATTCCTCGAAATCGGTCGCAAACCGATTCTACAGAGCGGTTGATCCCTGACCTCGCTTTTGTGAACGATTCGTTCGGAGACCGTTCCCGCTCGAATCAGAGGGAGCCGTTCAACGGTAAAACGATGTCGGAGTCCCGTCGTTGAAGGAGAGTTGCTTTTCCTTTGGGACTCGCGTCGTCTTCGTCTTGAAGTCGGATTTGTCGATGCGGTAACGCCTTAGCTTGTCACTGATGCTGCGTCGCGACAGCCCGCAATGGGCCGCGCAGCGGTCGATCCTTCCGCGAAAGCGTTCGAGTACGCGGGCGAGGTAGGCACGCTCGATCCGTTCCGTCAGCTCCTCGGTGATCTCTTGAAGCGGCCGTTGCAAATCAAAGTCGAGGCTGAACGGTTCTTCCCGAGTCGAGATAATCTGTGGAGGCAGGTTATCGGGTTCGATGATCGGGCCGGGGGTGGTGACCACGACTTGCTCAATCAGATGCTCAAGCTCCCGGACGTTGCCGGGCCAGTCGTAACGGCCAAGTTTCGAGAACGTTTCTCGCGAAACCTGTTTCTCAGGCAAGCCACGTTCCCGGAGGCGTCCGAGGAAGTGATCAACGAGCAATGGGATGTCGTCGGGCCGGTCCCGCAATGGCGGAAGCTCGACGGTCACCACGTTCAGGCGGTAATACAGGTCCTCGCGAAACGTCCCCGCAGCCACCGCCTGGGCGAGGTCTTTGTTCGAAGAGGCGATGACCCGGCAATCGGCCTGGATGACCTCCGTCCCGCCGACTCTCTCAAACGTCCCATCTTGAAGCACACGTAAGAGCTTCGCCTGCATTCCCAATGGAAGCTCGCCGATCTCGTCGAGGAGCAGCGTCCCCCCTCTCGCGATCTCAAACCGGCCCTTTTTTTGGCGGTCCGCGCCCGTGAAGGCCCCTTTTTCGTGGCCGAAGAATTCGCTTTCCAACAGCGGTTCGGGAAGCGCCGCACTGTTCACCGCGACGAGAGGACCGCGGCGAGTCGCGTCTGTGTAATGAATGGCCTGCGCGACCAGTTCCTTACCCGTTCCGGTTTCTCCCGTGATCAGGACATTGCAGGACGACGAGGCGACCCGCGCGACCCTGCTGAACACCTCCGTCATCCGAGCGTTCTTCCCGAGCAGGTTGTGAAACGCGAATCGTTCGTGAAGGTTCTGCCGTAGTGATTCCACCTCGTCGATCAATCTTCGATCTTGCAAGGCCTGCTCGACCAAAACCTCCAACCGGATCGAGTCGATCGGCTTGGTGAGGTAGTCGTATGCTCCCAGTTGCATCGCGGTCACGGCCGTATCGACCGAGGCGTGACCCGTCATGACGATCACCGTCACGGGAAGGTCGCGTTGGCGGATTTCGCGAATCAAGTCGAGGCCGTTGATCCCGGGAAGTCGCAGGTCGGTGATAACAAGCGAGAAATTACGTTCAACGAGCCATTCCAGAGCCGTGGTGCCCTCGTGGGCGACCTTGATCTGGCGGTCGGGCTGGGCGAGAAGCTGGGAGAGTTGCTGACAGACGAGTTCGCTATCGTCCACCACAAGGATGCGTCGGTCCATGGCGCCCTCGTCCAAGGTTGAGGCAGGTGGTTGAGAGGTCGATTTCCTCTTCCGAAAAGCCTCACCGTCGCGGTTCGATCCTCGATCAACGGTGCGACCTTATCGCGTCATCGTCTCTAAACTGGACGTAGCCTACGCCGATCCGACAGGTTGTCAAGCAGTTGGCTGAGAAAGGCCAGCGAAGGCAAATCGTGTTCCTTTTTGGAAAGGGCCGAAAAAGTTGCCAAAGTTCATCAGGTCGCTTTGCGAATGATCACGAAACGACTTGTGCCGGAGCGCTCGGTTGCCGTGAGAGTTGGAAGGACCAGCGCGCGTCAAGTGCTGATTGATGTTTATTGTTCATCAGTTAACTTGTTTACGCACGAGGCGGTTTTTTCAATGTGGGAGATGCCTAATCCACAAAACACTCGTACCCTGAAATGGCGAATGCCACCCTCTCGATTAAGAAAGGGGGGCATCACGTTGTCCGTTGGCTCAGAGTTGAGGAAAGTTCGCCGGCCTCGGCTCTGAAGTCAGGCTGCGCTTTTTGACTTCGCCCGGCCCCGTAACATCAAGAGCCCCAGAGATAAACTCGCCAAGGCGGTCGCACAGGAACCAGCGTCGAGTTCCGGAACGTCATTAGGCCCGTCGATAGCGACGGTGCCTGGAGTGTTTTGTCCAAGCTCACCACTAAGTCCGAACCCCTGGATCTTCGCCAGAGTATAGGCTTTATCACCATCTGTCGTAGGGAAGTTAAACGAAGCCGCGTTGAACGTTCCCGCACCCGTGTACTTGAGATCGTAGGTGATGATGCTGCCGTTCTGGAACGTGTGGTTTTGTCCCGACCAGGCAAAAACCACGTCGAACGACCCGCCCGGAGGAGGATTGAAGGCACCGTTGTCATTGCCGATCGTCACTACGTTAGCGGCGGTTACGGTACCGGTATTACTGACGAGAGAAGCCGTCAGGTTGGCCGAGGTGTACGATGCGTCGAGGGCTGGATCGATGTTGAACCCCCAGTTCACGATGAACTGCGGGCCGAGCGGCGAGAGATTGGTCGCGTCCATCTTAATCGTGACTTCATTGGCTACGACGTCGGTGATGACGGCCGACAGGGTCGAGCCGTTAGGGACGGTGGTTCCTGAAAGCGTGGTGTTGAGGTTGAACGTCACGGATCCGGCGGAGGCCGGAGATGCCAATCGCATGAAGGCAACAAGGGCGAGACCTGCGGCGAAGGAAATTCTTGGCTTCCGAAGCATCATGGGTCAGGACTCCTGCACGGGGAGTACACAGTCGTTCAATCCGCTCATCCTGTTCACTTTGTCGTCCTCGCCTAACTTCACATGAATGAACGCAAGGGTTCATTGGGGAATGTAAAAACTCTAAGTCAAAGAAAATAACAGACACAAACAGTGAGATCCATTCTTTGTCTAAGCTTTTTATAAAAAATTTTTGACGGCGTGCGACTCAGGAGACGTTTGTCGTTAAAAAGCATCATTCCAGGCTCCGACGGGTGTTCACGTCGATGAGGACGCTTGAGATGCTTTAAGAGCCTATCCGGGATCTTTTCCGAAATGGGGTAATGACTTATGACGAATGGCGGATGACTGATGCGAAAGAAAATGCGGAAATTTCCGCGAAATCGTGTACTTGTTAGTCCTTATCTATGCGCCATTTTCGTTTCCGGACAGACTCTAAGACGACGGACGGCGAATCGTCGCCCTGAATCCGAGTGGGATACTT
>JAYVYS010000639.1:0-6589 GCA_043784005.1 Isosphaeraceae bacterium | reverse complement strand
CCCCCCGCGCCGTCGGTCGCGAACGACTGGCCCCAGCGGTCGAAATGATGTCCCCAGGTATTGACGAGCCCGCGAATGAAAACATCAAGCTCCATCGTCTCGGGGCGAAAGTTCCAGATCCCGCCGCCGTTCAAACGCTTCACCCCGTGGGCCGTTTCAATGTGGCTGTGGATGTAGATCGACTGGTTGAAATAGAGCTGACCGTCATAGCCCCATCGCAGCGTATGCAGTATATGATGCGTGTCCTCGGTGCCAAACCCAGAGAGAACGACTCGACGCTTGTCGGCTTTGCCGTCGCCATCGGTGTCCTTGAGATGGATCAACTCGGTGCTATTGGCGACATAAGCCCCGCCATCGCCCGGTTCGATTCCCGTGGGAATCAAAAGGCCGTCCGCGAAAACGGTCGTCTTGTCGGCCTTGCCGTCGCCATCCGTGTCTTCAAGGATCAAAACCTTGTCATTGGCGGTCTGGCCCGGGGCGATTTGCGGATAAACCTCGGAGCTGGAGACCCAGAGCCGGCCTCGCGGGTCAAAGTTCATCTGAAGCGGTTTGGCCAGAATCGGGTCGGCCGCGAAGAGGTTGACCTCGAAACCGTCGGCCATGATGAACGATTTTCGTTCGACCTCGGGGTCGGGGTCCGGAATCTTGAACGGTGCCCGCTGGGCGTTCGCGGTCTGAGGCATCAGTGAGAATACCAGCAGGAAGAGAAATCGACGACTCACCGCGACACCTCGCTTTCAGTCATTTTACGAAGCTCATAAATATGTTCGACCGGCATCCGCAACTTCGCGATCGCGGCTTCCTTGGCATCGACGAGCGGGTCGAACAGTGGGATCTCTCGCGCGTTGTTCCCTTGCTCGTGCTTGCGGAAGCCGAAGAGATACGTCTCGTTCTGCGGACGCCAGCGGTAGAAGTAGAGCAAGTTCTTGGCATTGATCGCGGATCGCAACGCCTCGGCCTGGTCATATTCCGGACCAAGCTCGATCGGCACCCCTTTCGCCCAGTTGCCCGCGTCGGCGGTTGCGACTTCTTTGCCGTCGATGCTCAGGGAAAAACTTCCGGGTGCGAGTCCCGTCACCCGAAGGGCGCGCTTGGACCCCAGCCAGATCACGGCTTCGGGCGAACCCTCCGCGGGTAAAGCGATCGGGAGGTTGGCATCGTTCGTCTTAAAACGGATACGTTCGCGCGAGGCTTCGGTCACTTTGATCTTCGTCCGCGACGTTTTCTCGCCAGGCTTCTCCCCTCGCAGGTCGATACGCACGTCCCACGTCGGTTCTTTTTTGACCTTGCGTAGGTCCATGTCGATCACTGAGGAGAAGTACCAGTGCCCATACGCCGAGGGGTGAATTCCGTTTTCGGTAAGCGGGTCGATGCCGTAGTCGTGAGCGGAGACCGTGGGGTCGAAGAGGTCGATGAACCAGGCGCTTCGGTCCTCGGCCACCTTGCGAACGGCGTCGCGGTACTTCGCGAGGCTCTCATTGTGCTTGGCGGGATCGGGCAGCGGGCGGCCGAGATCTTCGTGCGCGATGGGCGAGAGCAAGATGATCCGAGCCTTCGTTAATGCGAGGGAATCCAGGGTCGTATTCAAGTCGGAAACAAACTTGGGGAGCGCCGCATCGCCGCCAAAGGATTCCGCCATGCCGTAACCAACGATCAAGACCGTGGGCTTGAGCGCGAGAACATGGTCTCTCAGATGCTCGAATCCTTCGCGAGGCGGACCGAAGCGAGCACGCGAGAGACCGAGCGCCGTGTCTCCGCTCCAACCGAGGTTGCGGAAGGTGATGGATTTATCGGGGTTCTGAGAGGTGATCAACGCTTCGAGATAACCGTATTTTTGGTCACGCTCGACGAACGTGTCGCCGATGAGCACGACCCGATCTCCATCTTTCCACTGAAAACGCGGTTGTTCGGCGGCGAGAGCATTCGACGTGAGGACGCCGAGCGCCACGACTCCGAAAGATTTCCAGATCATCCGGTTCACAAAAACGCTCCGAACCGGGTTTGCGTCGGGCACACTTTGAGAGCGAGAGAGCAAGCTCCCGGCACTTCCAAGAAACGCCCCCACAAACCACGAGGCCCCGCCTTGAGTAACATCGTAAGTAAGCTTCACACGTTCCCGAGTATCCCCGGAATCCGCTCGCGATTCCAGAGGCCGTCGATTGGCCGCCCTTTTGTCAACCGCCCCATCGTTCGGTTATGATTTGAGGGATTGGGGAGGTGCTCAATGCGACCGCTTAGTGATACTTCGGACGATGCGCAAAAGGTCGTCGATGAGGTTTACCGTTCGATGCCCGCCTGGAGAAAATGGGAACTTCTCGGGGATCTTTATCGACTAGCTCGCGAATTCCACGCCTCGGGTTTTTTGATGAGAAATCCCTTAGCGACCTCGGCGCAAATTCGGAACGATTGGATTTTCGGACAGGTCTCTTCCTTGCCAGCAAGTTTTCCGTTTCAAGGAGACTCCCCCGTGCATTCACCTTCCGAAAGTTTCTCCGCGCTCGCTGCCGTTGTCGAGACACTCGATCGCTTAATCATCCCTTATGCGCTTGGCGGTTCCCTCGCCAGTTCGATCCACGGGATCAACCGAAACACCGCTGACGCGGATTTATCGGTCGAACCGTTCCTCGGCAAGGAGGTCGAATTCGTGAAGAGCTTTGGACCTGATTACTATGTCAGCCTCGACGCGGTCCGAAACGCCATCCGTGACCGGTCGAGCTTTAACATTATTCTTACGACCACCGGTTTCAAAGTTGATGTTTTCGTTAGGAAAGATCGACCCTTCGAAGTCTCGATGATGAAACGCCGACTGGCGATGCCGCTTCCCGGTACAAATATGCGATCACTATTCATTGTGAGCCCTGAAGATATCATCCTTCTAAAACTTGAGTGGTATCGCCTCGGCAATGAAATCTCTGACCGGCAGTGGAACGATGTCTTGAACGTGCTGCGGATTCAAGCGGGACGCCTCGACGAAGACTATCTGTCTCATTGGGCCAAGGAAATCAACGTGGCCGACTTGCTCATCAAGGCGCGTGCCGAGTCGTCCTGATCCGTAGAGTATCATCGTGGAATTCTTGTCCACCGTTCTCTGCTCCTGACGCCAAACCTCCGCACTCCGAATTGAGGCCCGCCATGTCGAGAGCGCTGACACTGATCCTGCTCACACTCGGCGTCGCAACGACCTCCGAGGCGGACGACCCCATTCCTTCGCAGGGGGAGATCCGGGAGGCGGTTCAAGCCGGCCTGGCGCTTGTGCAAAAAGCCGCGATGAATTATCCCACGCATCGCGACTGCTTCTCTTGCCATCACCAGACCTTGCCCATGCTCGCGATGGTGAGCGCACGAGCCAAGGGGATCAAAGTCGATGGTGCCCTTTTGCAGGAACAGGCCGATTTCACGCTCGAATCGTTCGTGGAGAAACGGGCGGAGATGCGTGAAGGTAAGGGCGTCGGGGGAGGAGCGATGACCGTCGCTTACGCCCTCCGGGCGCTCGACATCGCCGGCCGCGAGCCGGATGAAACCATCGACGCGATGGTGGAATTCCTCTTGAAAACCCAGAGAACCGACGGCCACTGGTCGACCGGGTACCGCCCGCCGCTCGAAGAATCCGCCGTCACTGTCACGGCACTCGCAGCGATTGAACTCGACCGATTCGCCCGACAAGAACATCGGCCCGTCACCGATAAGGCTGTGGACAACGCCCGTAAATGGCTCGTTACCGCTCCTGTCAAAGTGAACGAGGATCGAACGTCCCGCCTCTGGGGTCTGAGACGACTGCGGAAAAGTCAAGACGCGGGCGCTCAAGCGAACCTCGACGCCAAGACGGGTCAAAATCAGGACGGTGGGTGGTCCTCGGCCGAGGGTCTTCCCAGCGACGCCTACGCCACCGGGCAAACGCTCGCCAGGCTTTTGGAAGCGGGCGAGAGTCCGCAATCGGTCACCTATCAACAGGGCGTCAAGTATTTGCTCAAGACCCGCCAACCTGATGGTTCCTGGAAGCTCGAAACCCGTTGCAAACCGATCCAGATTTACTTCGATAATGGCGACCCTCACGGCAAGCACCAGTTCATCTCGACGCCCGCGACCGCCTGGGCGGTGGTCGCCCTCGCCGGGGCCATCACCGAGCCCGTGAAGGCGGATCCAGAACCCTTTGACGTCGTCATCCGAGGCGGGACGATCGTCGACGGCACGGGGAACCCCTCGTTTCAAGGCGATGTCGCCATTCGAGGAGCTAAGATCGCGGTCGTCGGCAGGGTGCCGGAAGGTGCCGTGGCGACGCAGGTGATCGACGCGAGAGGCAAGGTTGTCGCCCCCGGTTTCATCGACATCCACTCGCACTCCGACACAACGCTGTTCGAGGACGGGGCCGCGCTCAGCAAGGTCAGCCAAGGGGTCACCACCGAGGTTCTCGGTGAAGACACATCGGGCGGTCCGGCGAAAGGTAAACGAGAGGCGGGAAGCTTCAAGAAAGGGGATAAGACGTTCCGCTGGACGACGCTCGGCGATTACTTCAACGCCCTTGAAGAGAGCGGCATCGCTGTCAATGTCGCCTCTTATGCCGGGCTCGGGACGCTTCTCGGCTGCGTGACGGGCGACGCGCTCGACCGGCCGACCTCGGCCCAACTCGAAGAGGTCAAAGTGCTTCTTGACGAGGCCCTCCACGACGGTGCCTTCGGGCTCTCGACCATGCTCGCGAGCGCTCGGGAACTGAACGTCAACGTCGAGGATCTCATCGCGCTTTGCGGCGTCGTGAAGAAGCACGGAGGCCTCTACTCCTCGCACATCCGCAACGAAGGGACAGGGGTCTTCGCGGCGGTCGAGGAAGCGATCAAGATCGGCGAAAAGGCAGGCGTGCCCGTTGATATCATCCACCTCAAGATCGCCGAACAATCGCTCTGGGGCCGGATGAGCGAGCTCGTCTCGCGGATCGAGGACGCCCGCCGTCGCGGCGTCAACGTGCAGGCGAATGTTTACCCATACACGCGAGGCAACAACGACCTTGTGAGCATCATCCCCCCCTGGGCCCATGAAGGTGGCACCCCCGCCCTGCTGGAGCGCCTCCGGGATCCGGAACAACGCTCGAGGATCAAGGCCGAGATCAAGACCGGTCTCCCCGGCTGGTACAACCACTATACGGCCGTCGGCGGAGACTGGTCGCGGATGCTCTTGAGTGCCCGTTTGAGCCCGCCGAACGTGAAATATCAAGGGATGACGATGGATGTCATTCTCGCCGAGAAGGGGCGGCAAGCCACGAAGAAAGGCGACCCGCTCGACCCGTTTCTTGACTTCTTGATCGAGGAGAACGGGAGCGTCTCGACCATCTACGCACACCACACAGAGGCCGACATGAACCTCGCCCTGAGCCGCCCCTGGTGTTCGATCGGCTCCGATGGATCGGCGCTCGCGATTGAAGGCCCGCTTCGTCGCGGTCATCCCCACCCGCGCAGCTTCGGCACGTTTCCCCGCGTGCTTGGGGTCTACGTACGCCAGAACCACCACCTTTCGCTCGAAGACTCCGTCCGCAAGATGACCTCGCTGAACGCCGCCAAGCTCGGCATCATGGACCGAGGCATGCTGCGAGCGGGTCAATATGCCGACGTCGTCATCTTTGATCCGGAAACCGTCATCGATCGTTCGACCTATCTTGAGCCTTTCCATTACAGCGAAGGGATCGAATACGTTCTGGTCAACGGCCATCTCGTGCGGGAGCAAGGCAAGTCGACCGCCCTGCGCCCCGGGAGAGTGATCCGGCACGGACGCGGTTAGCGTTGATTTCGCTTCAATCAACCGGGACATCATAATATTCGAGCGCCCACTCTTTCATGTAACGCACGCGGTTGGGAACGACGCGATAGAGCACGAGATCCGGGTTATGGATCGTGCCGAGATACTGACGGAGCAGCGGATTCGCGTCCCAGATCTGCTGGAGGACCGTGTGATCGTGGACGATCTCCGCGACTCCCGTGATCCGAACCTGATCATGATGTTCGTCGAGGTAACAAAGCTCAACCTTGGGGTTCGCGGCGATTTCCAGGGTCTTGTTGTACCCTCTCAGGTTGGCGATATAGACAATGAATCCGTCGGTCCGCACCGGAGAGATCGGCCGCAGACGGGGCTGATCGCCGTCGATGGTCGCAAGGGTGGGAAAGCGGTCGTTCTTCAAGACCTGCGAGGCAAGCTCGACCAGCCGCTCGGGATCAATCGGATCGGGTTTCGGCCTGGACATCAGGGGAGTCCTCAATGTTTGACATTCGTTCACGGACGAAAGCATGATCCTTACACCGTACTCCTCAAACAAGGTTAACCCCGGCGCGTCGCGCAAACCATGCAGGCTGAATTTGAACCACGGATCGACGAAGCGGGCCCGTCCTCAACGCGCACCGCTCCCGGACCGACGTCAAACGTCGGCTCTCGCACCCCTCACTACACCTTCAAAGCCTCAATCGACAAGCCGTTGACGTGACGATCGCTCATACGACTTGGCCATCATGTCGCGATGCTGCTGGATGAATCGTCTTTCACCCTCGGTTTTCGCCTCGGAAATCTGACGATCGAGGTCCGAAAGCTCCGTTTCGGCGTCTTCTTCTTC
>JAYVYS010000638.1:0-4818 GCA_043784005.1 Isosphaeraceae bacterium | reverse complement strand
AGGAACTGGAGCGCGTCTTTCGTGCCCGGGTCGTCACAGAAGTTGATAAGCCGTTCGTAGACGATTTTGGCACGCGCTTCCGCGGCGATATTGCTTCTCAGATCCACGTCGAGTTCGCCGGTGACCTTCAGATAGTCAGCGGTCCAGGGCTGGCCCATTGAGTTGATCAGGTTCACGCCACCCCCTCCCGCGATCGCGACGAGCGGGTCGGCATCGGCAGCCTCGCGTGTTTGCTTGGTCGGCTTGAGGTGCAGCCTCGCTAGCGAACCGATCACTTCAAGGTGGCTCAGTTCCTCGGTCCCGATGTCCATCAATAGATCGCGTCGAGCCGGATCGTCGCAGTTAATCCCTTGGACTGTGTACTGCATGGCGGCGGCGAGTTCGCCATTCGCTCCGCCGAACTGTTCTAGGAGCATGCGGCCGAATCGCGGGTCTGGAGATCCGACGCGAACTGTGTACATAAGTTTCTTGACGTGGTGATACATGACTTACCTCGGGTAACCTGGTTCAGAACTTGGAGGAGCTTCCTGCAAGCCCTGTGCCCGAAAGTAAGTCCGTGTCTGGAAGCGACGACCACCCGACCCGGCGATCGATATTTAGAAGGCCGAGCCAGAGAGGATGCGCACGTTCGCATACGGGGTAAACTCCGCAGTGCGAATGATCCCCTTCACCCCCATGGATTGTTCTTTGAACTCGTGATGGGGCACCTCGTCGATGTCAATGTCGCCGACGGTTTTGATGATCTCTTGGTACAACTTGGGACTGAACTCGGTGATCTCGGAGGCCACAGTGATCGACTCGATCACAAGCTCCTCGGCCACAGCGCGAAGGACATCGAGGAAGCGCGGAATGCCCGGCGTGAGGGTGAGGTCGATCACGTGAGCGTCGGGGGGAAGCGGGTAGCCGGCATCCACGATCAGAAGCTCGTCCATATGTCCGAGTTCCGCCAAGAGCGAGCAAATCGCCGGGTTGAGGATGCCACCTTTTTTCATCGGACGAAATCCTTATACGTTCATCCCGCTGTACACAATGGACTCAGCAAGGGCGTCACGAGAGGGACGGAAAAGAGTAGATTGCGCGCAATCAGAAACGATCATCATACCGGGTTCACCCCCTGGCCTCCACACCAACCGAGTTCGCAACAATTCTCAAAAGGTTACCAGATGAGAACAAACCTGACCGAACGGAGCGTCTGGGCCTGGATAAATGGCGTTCTTTCCCTTCTGTTGATGCTCTTTCTTCGCACCGGAACATTTGGACAGTCATCACTTTTCGACCCGCGATTTGATGAGCTACGAAAGGCTTCCGAGGAATGGGACCGCCGGGCCGGTCCCGATCGCCAGGTTGTCGACATGGTTTGCCTTGTCCCCGACGTACCAACATTTCTGGAGGCGATCAAAGTCTGGGACCAGGGTCATTTCTTTCCCATCCTGATTGATGACGTCGAATTCTCTTTCAAGTTCCTTCGAGCGTTTCGACCCGCCCGGATCGTGCGTTTTCCCGGCAAAAGCGAGCCCGGCGATCCCGAGCGACTCTGGGAGCGCGCGATGATCGCGATCGGAGAGACCTGGGACGGTAAGAAAGGGGAAAAAACCAAACCCCTTCGCGGCGATGCCGTTCCGAAGATTCTCGGCCCTACGCCCTCGGGCGTCGTCTTTTCTCATCCGGATAGCCCGTCGTTCGCAGGAGCCGTCGCGCTTGCGGCAGGGCGGTTTCAGCCGCTCTGGAAGTGGGAAACGACGCCGAAGCGGTTCGTCGATATCGCGACTCTTGAAGAGGCGAAGACGCTCGCGGCCCAGGTTGCAATGCTTCTTAAAGAGAAGGGTCTCGATTTTGAAAAGCTTGGTGACGACTGTGATTTTATCACGCTGGCAGGTGATTACCCCTATCGCTACACCGAACAGGGTCAGCTCAACGCCTTTGACGACCTACTCATGAGGTCGACCAAGGACCAAAAGCGCGACGGCTATGTGGGAAGGCTGATGGGAGGCCCGGTTGAGAGCCTCTATCGTGCCATGGCCTCATTGTTCCTACGCCCGAAAGCGGTGACGTTTTTCAACACTTATGGCGAAACCGATCAGCCCTGGTCCCGATTCGCGTCGCTTCCCGTGGGAAGGCTGACTTCGGCATATACCTTGTCGATGCGGAGTGGCGATCGCGCGGGACTCACGGGTTGGCATGAGCAGTTTGACCCGTTGAATCGCGCGGACCTCCTCTTGGTCAACTCTTCAGGAGGCAGTAATTCATTCCGCATCGACGCCCAAGGAACGCAGGGCCACACGTCGGACATTCCCGAGTCCGACCCGGTCGCCGTACATTTCATCCACAGCTTCTCCGCCGAATCACCCGACGATGCCGACACGCTCGCGGGCCGCTGGCTGGCGAATGGAGCGTTCGTCTATTACGGGTCGGTGAACGAACCCTACCTCGAAGCTTTCCGGACGCCCAATCTCGTTGCGACCTTGCTGGCCGATAACCTTCCGTACGCCGCGGCTTGCCGCAAACTCGCAGGGGAACCCTTTGCTCAGCCGTGGCGGCTGATGCTCCTCGGCGACCCGCTCTATCGTCTTCGCCCGGTCCGTCCGGCAGTGGCGCGACTTCCAGAATGGACCCAGGTCATCACTTGGGCGGCCTACCCCGCGTTACCGCGTCCGCCAGTGGAGGCTCCAGATCTGAGCCGCCTTGGATGGGCGCTCAGGGCGTCGATCTATCGTTGGCAAATGAGCATGCCGTCTCACACCAAGCAAGACCCGACCGAAGTGCTGCTGAGCGTCAACCGAGACCGCCTCGACGTGAAGTTTCAGGGCATATATGACGACTTGCTCGTTGATGTTTTAGTTCAGTCGGGCCGGACGTCCGAAATGATCGAACGGTTGTCGAGAATTTCACCCTTGAATCGCTCGCCCGCAGTCGGTCGTCACCTTGAAACCGCGCAAGTGTCATTATTGCAACACGCCGTGAGCAAACGAGATTTGAAGCAAGCGATCTCGTTGTGGGGCGGAGTGATTCTTGCGCCGGAGTTGAAAGATTATGTTCGGGTCTTTACAGAACGTGTTGGGAATCTTGCTCAAGCCGTGGGTGGAATCGACGAGTGGCGAATCTGCGTCACGAAGGCTCTCGAATCAACTTCCGTCCAGACGAACCGGGCTATCATTGAAGCCGAATTGAAGCGATTGGCGAAATCGAAGTGAGATTGGACTGATCTTAACAGATCGTTTGAAACTTCAAGTATTCATAGGGAAGCAACCTTTTATGATTTGGGCTTGTGGCTCAAGTTGTGGGATGGTTTTTCTACGTCAAATTCCACGCTTGCGATCGACAAGGAGCACGTCTTCCCAATCCGCGGAGCCGGGGTTGACCATGATGCGGCCGTATTGTTCGGTAAGCAGCATGAAACCTGGTTCTTCGAGTTGCCATCTTTCCACCTCATCGCCCTCGACCACAGCGTCGCCAAGGTAGAACTTAACATGGTCACAGGTGCGGATTTTGCTCCTGTCTTTATAGAACAGCATGTAACAGCCCATTCGTGATCAAGACGTCCATTTACGCGGTCAATCGATTCAACCATACTTCCTTCCGAAGCCAAGGCCACCTCGATTGGTCGACCGACTCGTAGGCCGGGTTAGCGCAGCATAACCCAGCACATCCAAGGCTAAACCAGTCGCTGGGTTATGCTGCGCTTACCCAGACCACATGATTGTAATCATTTCTAAATCCATGGCTACAAAAGTGACCCGCATCTCGGTGCTATTTCGGCTCAAACTTCCGTATCACCGAGCCATTCTCCGCCTTCCAGACAAAGAGAACTCCGTCGGCCCCCCCTGCCGCGATTCGCGTGCCGTCATTGGAGACGGCGACGCCCAAAACGTAATCCCCCGCCCCGTTAAGTGTCCTTAATACGCCGCCGTTATCCGGGTTCCAGAGCCGGACCAGCTTATCGCCCGAGGCTCCCGCCACCTGCGATTTGCCCGGCACCCAACGCACGGCGGTGACCTGCTTCCCTGCGGCCTGAAGCGTGCGGAGTTGCTCACTTGTTTCCACGTCCCAAATCTTCACTACATTATCCGCCCCCGCGCTCACAATTTGCTTGCCGTCGGATTTCCAGTCCAGAGCCAACACGTGGCTGGTGTGTCCTTCGAGTGCGCGGATCTCCTTGCCGTCCGAGATTCGCGTCACCTTCACGAATTTGTCCGCCCCGGACGTGGCGAGTTTTGAACCATCGGGGCTGAAGCGAACACCGAACACGGTGTCGGAGTGAAGCCCTCCCAACGTGCGAACCAGTAGCCCCTTACCGACCTCCCAGAGCTTTACTTCGCCCGATCGCGACGGTTCACCGGCGCCCGAAGCTAGCAGTGTGCCGTCGGGGTTGAAATCGAGGGCCAAGACACGCGAATTGTGCGGGCCGAGGGTTCGTTGGATCGTCCAGTCACCCTCATAACGCCAACTCTTGAGGGTCTTATCCGTCGATGCGGAGAGGATCTCACCAGAATGCGCGACGTAAACCTTGGTGATCGGCGGAGGGGAAGCATTCGGCAGAATCGAGTGTGCGAACGCGATCACGCCGCGACCCGTCGCTCGATCCCAGACTTTGATTCCTCCCTCTTCGCCCCCGGTCACGACCTGATCGTAGGCGCGCTTCGAAGACCCGTAGGCGACGGAATTCACCGCGCTCAGATGGCCTCGATACACCGTCTTGGTCACTCCCGAGCCGATGTGAATGCGTTTCGCCGTCTTGTCGCTCGAACCAGTGAGAATTTCATTTTTCTCAGGGTGAAACGCGAGGGACGTGATCGGGGCGGCGTGTGCGTCAATGGTCTT
>JAYVYS010000637.1:0-2058 GCA_043784005.1 Isosphaeraceae bacterium | reverse complement strand
TGCGAAGAGATCAAATTCTTGAAGGCAAGGTTCCCACCGCTCCGACAATCGCGGCGATGATGGCCGCGCTCGAGGTGCAAGAAGCCCTGAAGCTGATTCACGGCATGGAGGTCCAGGCGGGTTCCGCGTTCGTGTTCAACGGAGTAACAAATCAGTTCTACACAACCAAACTGCAGTTTCGCGACGATTGCCTGAGCCATGAGACTTACCCGGATCCGATCATCCTCGACATCGGCCACCAGGCAACCGCGACCGAGCTTTTCGACCAGGCACGCACCACTCTTGGCGCGGGCGAGCTTACCTTGACTCTCGATCGTGACGTGGTTTCGCACCTGGAATGCCCGCGATGTGGGTGGTCAACGGAAGTCTTCCGGCCTCGGAGTCAAATGTCGATGTCGGAGGCGGTTTGCCCGACGTGCCAGGCCCCTGCCCGACCGATCATGATCAGCGCGATTGCCTCGGATTCGACGTTGGCTGACCGCCCGCTAGCAGCGCTGGGGATTCCGGCTTACGATATCATCCGGGTTGATGGGGCAAATGCCTCGGCCGTCTTCCTGCTCGCGGGCGACCGCGACCAGGCCCTTGGTCTGAATTCCGGTCGAGCTTGAACGCATGGACGAGATGGTCTTTGATGATCTGACGTTCCGCGAGCCTCATAAGGTCCGCAGGCCCGACCGCGACCGTCGGTTCGCCTGCTTGGCCTATGAACTGCCACGCCCCGGCGAGCTCCCCATCTTTCTCGACTCCGCCGCCGCCAGCGCCATCGAACGCCACGCCTTGGGTGACACAACCGTTGAGCTTGGTGGGATCTTGCTCGGTCAAGAATGCGTGGATGATCAAACCGGCGAGCCGTTCGTCTGGGTCACGCAATCGCTCCAAGCCAAACATTACGAAAACACCGAGGCCAGCTTCACCTACACGCACGACTCGTGGGAGGAGATCACTCGCGAGCGTGACCGGCTCTACCCTCAGCACGATATCGTCGGCTGGTATCATACGCATCCCGACTTCGGCATTTTTCTGTCGGGCATGGATCTGTTCATCCATCGCAACTATTTCAGTCAACCGCTACAAGTGGCTTTCGTGGTCGATCCAATCAACCAGACGCGCGGCTTCTTCCAGTGGCGTGACGGCGACCTTCGCGAGCTTGGCGGCTATTGGATCGTCTCCGACCGGACCGATCGGGCGCATCTCGCGCGCGTGGTCAACGACCTTGAAGGCATCCCCAACACCGACCCGACCGCCGGTGGCCTCTCACCTCGACTCGAAGCGGAACTGATCGCCATGCTCACTCGCCCCGCCCAACCTCACACCATCGTCAATTCCTCGCAAACCACAGTGATGAACACGTTGATTGGCGTGTTCCTCGGCATGTTCGGCATGCTTGCGTTGACCTGGGTGCTTTCGCTCAACCGCCAGGTCCAAGAGCAGACCGCCGCCATCGCCACCCTCGGCAGGTCTGTCGAGCGGACCTCCGACGCCCAGCGGCTGGCTCTGGATACGCTCATGCCCACCGGCGGCAACATCCCCGCCCGCGAGGCTTTTGTTGAGAAGTATGGCCTTGCCATCAAAAAAGTCGAAGAGCAAGCCGCGATGAATTCCGCACTTGCAAATGAATTCAATCGTTTGGTTGAGGATACATCCAAGATTCAGAAGAAGCTCGATCGCGCCGCGGGCTTTGAGAAAGACGCCAAGGACGCCGCGAATCTTCGAGCCAAAGTCATCTCGCTCGACACCGATATCGCCAAGGCCAAAGCCAGGCTTGACGAGCAAGAGGCTCTTCTCGACCAGATTGCCGACACCAAGAGCGGCGTTCTCTGGACCAAATACACCCGGGCCTGGTACCTTGCCGTCACAGGCTGGATTCTCGCCGTCTTCACGGGCCTTGGCTGTCTCTCGCTCTGGGCCTCGTCGGGTCTAGACCGCAAAGAACCTCAAGTCGAATCCGTGCATATTTCCTAATCATCTTGAACGCGACTTGTCACTGACAAATTGCGGCGTTTTCCCCGACCATCCTGCCTTTCTTCGCCCTGCGTCCGTCACTGGAGTCTTTATCAT
>JAYVYS010000636.1:0-3811 GCA_043784005.1 Isosphaeraceae bacterium | reverse complement strand
GCCGGAGAATATCAGGGAGTTCGCCGATGAGATCACCGGCACGATGAATGACTGGGATTACGATACGATGACACCGATGTGAGCCGATGAGGAGGTGTTTATTAATGTGCGAGGATCGCGGTGCGCGCGGAGATCCGCGAACCGTTAGTGGCGTCGATAGGAAAAGCGGTCCTTGAGGGAGAGAATCGGGCGTTCAATCCAGACCCACGACGACCAGGCGACGGCGAAGCAGGTTATGCACATCATCACGTTGATCCAGGGCGGCCGCGACCGCGCCATACCACCGATTGACCACACAGTTTGGCTTGTAAGAATGATGATCGGTAAGTGGTAAAGGTAAAGGCCGTAGCTGATCAGGCCGAGGTCGCGCAACGAGCGTAGCCGTAGTAGCCCCAGGATCGGCCTTCCGCTTCCGCAGACGATCAGCCCGACCACCCCGAACCAGAGTGTGTTGAACGCCAGGATCGTCACGATCGGCCCTTGGGCAAGGACAAACGCGATGTTTGGGTTGGTGAACGCTTCACTCCGAGCCAGGGGAAGGATCGAGATCGCGGCCGTCAGAGCGAAGATCGCGATGAGGAGCGGCCTTCGCGGGCCGTCGGGCCGGTGGCGCGCCAAGATCGCGGCGAGGAGCCCGCCGAGCGCCAAGCCGTCTCCCCTCGCGGCGAGGACCGACACGCCCAGACCGCAGGATCGGGCGAGGACCGAGGTCGTCAGGCAGGCGATCGCGAGTGCCGCAAGCCGTCCTCGGCCGACGAGGAGGATCAAGACTGGCCAGATCAGGTAGAACTGCTCTTCGATCGCGAGTGTCCAGGTGTGGCCGAAATAGATGCTGTAGTTTTTGATCGGTCCCGCCCAATACTGCTCGGCGTTTTGCGTGAATGTGAGCACGCCCGGGAGCCCGCGCCAGTCGCACGGGGTCCACATATAACGGCTTGACGCCGCGAGCGCCGCGACCGTGAGGAAATAGATCGGCCAGACCCGGAGCCCGCGTCGGACGTAGAACCGAAAGAGGAACCCCGGCGTTGTGCCGTGCCGGACGATGATCGAGGTGATCAGGTAGCCCGAGAGGACGAAGAAGAGGTCAACCGCCGCCCAGCCCCAGGGGAGCTTGGACGGAAACGCGTGATAGATGACCACGGCGACCGCCGCCAGGCCCCGGAGCGCGTCCAGTTCCGCCACGCGATCCTCCCGCGCCGCCATGGGGGACTCATGCGGGGTATCGAAGTAGAGAACCTTTGAAGGCTCAGTCGCCCGCGGTGGCCCGCCTCCCGGTCGCGGCGGGACGGGTCCAACTGGCCGGTTCCCCTTTTTGAGTCGGCCCCAGACGCTTGGGCGCGACCAGACCGGCTCCGGCGGAGGGACATCCATAACGCCTTATCCTTTCCTTATTATGGAGTGTGTGCCGGCTTCCGGTTTCCCAGGCCAATTCGCCGACCTCGAATGTCCCCAATGATGATCGCTAACCCTCGCCCGCACCGAAAAAGCTGAAGAATTTGCTGAAAAAGCTCTTCCGCGCCGCAGGCCGAGGTGTGGGATCGATATTGGAATTCTGAAACAGAACGGTCGAATCGGGCTTCGCGGGAGTCGTGGGCGTGGATGGCTGGGCTCGGACGCGATCGAAGTGCGCGAGCATCTTCGCGGCAGGTTCGCGTTCGATGTTCGCGAGCCTTGCCGAAAGGGGGATCGCTTTGGAGGAGGTCCGTAGGTCCGCGAGATAACTGAGCAAGGCAGCCTTGGCCGGCGGGGGTCCGTTGAGCAGAAAGTGAACCCAGGCCCAGGCTTCGCGATAGTCGCGCGGGGACATTTCGCGGACCGTGTTCAAGGTCTCCAGCCGTTCGAGATCCGGCTTCCAGCCGCCTTTGAGATCATCGGGAAGGCGGCTGACGTGCTCGACGTTGAAGCCGAGGCGGGTGTCCGGTGTTTCGAGATACTCGGCCAGTCCCTCGTCGAGCCAGAGCGGAAGGTCGCCGACCGCGGCATGCAAAAGGGCGTGGGTCGCCTCGTGCCGAAGGTCTTCTTCAAGTCGTTCATTGTTGAACGCATAAACGACGCTCAGGTTGGCTTGCGCAAGGAAAAAGGCCCGGCGCGGCGGGAGCTCGGGATAATAGAATCGGAGAAAATGAGCAAACGTTTCCCGATCGCGAAGAATATAAATCTCGACGGCGGCCGTTCCTTCGGGTGCGCGAATCCCGAGATTCCGCACGACGTCGCGTTCCAGTGCCCCAAGGCACCGCACCGCCGGAGAATCGGTCGCGATCGGTGAATTGGTATAGATCACAAAGGGTCCTGTCCGCGTCTCATAACGGTTGGGCACGAGCGGTTCGCCGTGCGACGCGCCGCCGAGAGTCGCACAGCCGGAGAGGCCCAGGAAGAGCAAAACCAACGAGCGAACCAGGGCGGAGGACCGATGAAGGACGGGGCGTTTCGGGATATCCATCGATGTGCCCTCGGCCGGTCGGCGTTGTCCTGATGGTGTCGCGGGCGGGCGTGCGTTCAAGAGACCTCACGACCTCGGCGTTGGTTCCTTTCGACTTTCTGACGCGCAGCGCCATCGATCTCTCGCCAGAGGGTTTTCCAGTCGTTATGCGGCGACAATCCCCACGGTAAATAGGCTCGCAGGAACCGTAGCGAGTCGGTTCGCGTTCGACCGCAAACGTCCTTGAGACTGGTCTGGAGTCTGGCGAGATTCTGAACCCGGCGATGCTCGGGCAACGGATGGATCAGGCGAACTCCGACCAGATCGATCAGGCTCAATGCGATGGGATCGACGGAGGGATCGCCCAGAATGAGAATGTTCGCCGTCTTGAGATCCCGATCCGACAACGATCGCTCATGTAACGTGCGCAGCAGTTTGGCAAGCGCGTAAGTCACCTTTCGGATTTGCCGGACGCGATCTTCGGGAGAGAGCGTCGGCAAGACTTTTCGGGAGTAATCGCTCAAGGTGATCGCGGGGTCCGCCTTGCGCGTGATCAAATACGTTTCGTGGGGCAGATACCAGAAAAGCGGGTCTTTCAAGAAAGGCCGGGCACGGGCGATGAAGGCGAGGTTTTGGGGCGTAGGCACGGCGCGGCTCACCATGTGTTGGCCGGCCTGCCACGACTGCCACGCTCGCGAGGGCCGGAAGTAGGTAAACAGCGGGTCCAGCCACTTCTTGCGGTTGAACCGCTTATAGATCACCGTGGTCGGCGCTCCGTTGACCGTCATCGTGACCTCGACGATCGCCGAGGTTCGGGCGTTCTTGATGAGCGTCGCGCCTTCGCGACGGAACGGTTCGTCGGGATCGTCGAGAAGAGCCACTGCCTCCGAACGTTTCAGGTCGCGCGAGGCGACTCCCCAGGCGTGTGGGCCGACGATCTTTTTGAAGTATTTGTTCGTTCCATGGCAGCGTCGGCCCCAGCGCGTCCAGTGCTTTTCCGCCCATGATCGGGTCGATATCTCGATTCCTCGGGCGAATGCCTGCGGATCAGGGGGACAGGTCAGCCTCGTCTCGTTATAGCTTGCGAGAAAGCGGCGTCTGTCGGTACGTTCGCACCGAAGCCAGAAATAATGGTTCAAGAGCGCGAGGTTTTTCTGAGCGTCGTGCCAGTCCAGACGTCGACAGACGCGTAGCGCATCGAGGTCGATCATCGCCAGAACAGGCTGATCCTCCGCATCCAGACGCACCATGATGTTGCCTGGATGAAAATCCGTGTGGACGTAACCGGCGTCGTGCAGCCTTGCCGTCATCACGCCGAGGGCGGAGGCAAGTCTCTTGCGGACCCGCGCGGCACGATCGGCGGGCCAAGTGGGCATCGTCACTTCGATCAGC
>JAYVYS010000635.1:0-6781 GCA_043784005.1 Isosphaeraceae bacterium | reverse complement strand
GGCGTGAAGACGAATGTGCCGTTTCTGATTAATGTCGTAAACCACCCCGACTTTCAAGCGGGGCTTTGTACCACACGTTTCATCGACGAGACCCCCGACCTTTTCCGCTTCACCGTGCGACAGGACCGCGCGACGAAGCTCTTGAAGTTTGCCGCGGAAGTGAGCGTCAACGGCTTCCCGGGCGTGACCCGTCCCGCCTCATACCTCGGCCCAATCGAACCCGCTCCGCCAAAGTTCGACCACACGTCCGCTCCTCCCGACGGCTCGCGACAGCTCTTCAAGAAACTTGGGCCTGAAAAGTTCTCGAAGTGGGCACGCGACCAGAAACAGCTCCTCCTCACCGACACGACCTTTCGCGACGCGCATCAGTCGCTGCTCGCCACCCGCCTGCGGACCCGCGACATGCTTCGGGTGGCCGATGCTTACGCCCGGATCTGCCCGAAGATTTTCTCGATCGAGATGTGGGGAGGGGCGACCTTCGACACCTCAATGCGGTTCCTCAAGGAAGACCCGTGGGATCGGCTCACGCGGCTTCGCGAGCGAATTCCCAACATCCTTTTCCAGATGCTGCTGAGGGGCTCGAACGCCGTCGGCTACACGAGCTATCCCGACAACGTCGTGCGGGCGTTCGTCAAAGAATCGGCCGACGCGGGCATCGACCTCTTCCGCGTCTTCGACTCGCTGAACTGGGTGCCCAACATGGAGGTCGCACTGGAAGCGGTTCGGGACTCGGGCGCGCTTTGCGAGGCGTCAATCTGCTACACCGGCGATATTCTCGACCCTCGACGTCCGAAGTACGACCTGAAGTATTATGTGACGATGGCCAAGACGCTGGAAAAGCTCGGTGCGAACTTTATCGCGATCAAGGATATGTCGGGCCTTTGTAAGCCTTACGCGGCCGAAAAGCTGATTAGCACGCTTCGCGCGGAGGTGGGTTTACCCATCCACTTTCATACGCATGATGCGGGAGGAATGCAAGCGGCGAGCATTTTGAGAGGAGCCGAGGTGGGGCTCGACGTGGCGGATGGCGCAGCCGCGTCGATGTCGGGATTGACTTCACAGCCGAGTCTGAACGCAATCGTCGAAGCGCTTCGGTTCACACCGAGAGAGACGGGTGTCGATCACGACGCCCTGATCGAGGTGAGCCGATACTGGGACGAGGTCCGCAACCTGTATGCTCCCTTTGAGTCGGGGCTGCGCGCCCCCTCGGCGGAGGTCTATGCTTACGAGATGCCAGGCGGCCAGTATACCAACCTTTATCAACAGGCGAAGGCCCTTGGGCTGGCTCCGCGGTGGCCGGAAGTCTGCAAGGCCTATGCCGATGTGAACTTGCTTTTCGGCGACATCGTGAAGGTCACGCCCACGTCGAAGGTCGTGGGGGACATGGCGTTGTTTCTGGTCGCCAACAACCTCCGGCCCGAAGACACGCTTGACCCCGAAAGAGAACTCGCCTTTCCAGAAAGTGTGGTCGAACTGTTCGAAGGAAGGCTCGGCCAGCCTCCTGGAGGTTTCCCCAAAGCGCTTCAAGCGCGAGTCCTCAAGGGTCGGCTAGCCATCACCGAACGGCCTGGCAAGAATCTGCCACCCGCAGACCTGGACGAGGCTACCGCAAAGGCCTCGGCGCTTCTTGGACGCCCCGCGACCCTTCGCGACGGGTTAAGCTTGATTCTCTATCCGCGCGTCTTCCCCGATCTCGCCGCACATGAGAAAAACTATTCCGATACGTCGATTATCCCGACAGCGATGTTCTTCCACGGTCCCGATCCGAGCGTTGAAAACTTCGTCGACATCGAGCCCGGCAAAACGATGATCGTGAAGCTCTTGGCGATCGGCGACGCCCATCCCAACGGCGATCGGACGGTCTTTTTCGAGCTGAATGGCCTCCCTCGCGAGATCGAGGTGGCCGACCGCACGCTCGCCTCGGCCGTTCGCGAGACCCCAAAGGCCGACCCGGCCGACCCCCTCCAGATCGGCTCGCCGTTGCCCGGACTGGTGGTCGGGGTCGCAGTGAGCGTCGGCGATCCGGTTCGAAAAGGGCAGAAACTGCTTTCCATTGAGGCCATGAAGATGGAGACCACCCTCTATGCCGAGCGCGATGGCCGCGTTGCCGAGGTGCTCGCCGTGGTCGGGCATCAGGTCAAAACAGGGGAATTGCTGGTGCGATTGTCGGTGTGAGATGAACGAATAAAGGCTCGTGGAACCAGATCGCGGCGTTGATGACGAGGCCAGATTCCCATGCGCTGGTCGATTCATCGCTATCGGGTTGTGGAATCGACAAACGATGTCGCCCGAGCTTTAGTAGAGGCCGGGGAAAAACCGCTTCCGTTTGTGGTCATCACCGACCATCAGACGCGGGGGCGCGGCCGGAGTACAAATCCCTGGTGGTCGGATGAGGGGAGCCTGACTTTCACCCTAGCGATCGATCCCGCCGCTTACGGGATGTCGCCCCTTCATGAGCCCCGGCTTGCCCTAGCGACGGCCGTGGCCATCATTGAGGCGATCGCCCATGAACTGCCGACGAGCAATCGGCCAGGCATTCGCTGGCCGAATGATGTCGAGGTGGATGGACGCAAGCTGGGTGGTATCTTGCCCGAGCGGGTCGAAACAACAACGGGGTCGAGACTGCTCATTGGAATTGGGATGAATATTCACACTAATTTATTTGGTGCTCCCGAGGAAATCCGGGGGATGGCCGTCTCGCTCGCCGATTTATGCGGAACTTGCCGAACCCGAAGCGAAATCCTTGGCTCGATTCTTCAACAATTGGAGCTGATCTTGCCGAAACTGAGCGCGAACGATCAGGGGCTCGCCACGCGCTGGGCGGAGCTTGATACGCTTCGAGGCGAAACGGTGCGCGTTGATCTTGGAACAAGCGTTCTGACAGGAATCGGCCGTGGCATCGACGCGGAGGGAGCACTCGTTCTCATCACGGACGAGGGCGAATCACGCCTTTTCGGCGGGCGAGTCTTGCGCGCCGGAAATTCCTCCTCACGCTCGTAAGTGGGTGGCGCGACCCCGTTTGGTCCAGCTTACGTTGGAGGTTGACGCTCGAGAATGCCCCACGCAAAGTTCAAACTTTGGTGGCTGATGGTCGCGGTGTTGATCGTGTCGATCCTTTTGTCCGTCCCAATCGCGGCTGTCGAGTTCTTCACGTTCTACATGACGATTCTGAGCGTCCTCATTCTTGTCCGTGCCGCTGTCGCTCTATCTGGACGAAGGATTGAGGCCGCATACTGGGCCATGGCGATCCACCCGCGGCTAGTTCTGGTCGGGTTGGCGACGTGACGCGCCTTCTGGCCCCAATCACCTCTCTACCCCACAGTCAGGACTCTGTTCAATACCACTCCCTACTTCATGGCGTATCTCTCTCGCTTTTACCTGCCGATCTTTGCCATTCTCGGCTTGGATTTGGCAGCATACCGCGTCCCTCGGCGATCTATTTTCATATCGCTACTGGTCTTGCCAATCACGTGGATCACCACGTTGATTGTCCTGAACTGGGACCCATTTGATCTTTTTGAATTGATGTGGGATTGAGGCTGATTCCCCACTCTTCTCACGTGAAGCGCCACTCACTGTACCGCAATTGTGATTTCTCGCGGTTTGTGCCGTCTTTACCGTACTGCCGCTCTGAGATCGGCGCAAAGAAACGGCCCGCCCAGGGTGAGGGGGCGGGCCGTTTCGTTTTTTGACTCAACGACATCACGGCGACCTGAATCAGCGGGAGGACACCACGGCCTGCTTGGCCTGCGGTTTGATTTCGACGGGCACTTCCTCGCCGATCCAGTCGATCAGGATCGGCGTAGCGATGTAGATGGTCGAATAGGTTCCCGAGAGGAAGCCAACCACCAGGGCGAAGGCGAAACCGTGGAGGCCCTCACCGCCGCGTAGGTAGAGGATCACCACGACGAGCCAAGCCGTGAGCGAGGTCAAGATCGTCCGGCTCAAGGTCTGGTTCAAGGCATCGTTTACGATCTTCTCGGTCAGGTGAGGGGTCTTTCCCTTGATCTCTCGAATCCGATCGAAGATCACGATCGTATCGTTGACCGAGAAGCCGATCAGGGTCAGGAACGCGGCGACCATCGGAAGGTCGATCTTGAATTGATCGATCTGCAAGATGCTGTTCACACCTGGAATCTTTGCCACCCAGTAGGTCACAGCGACCGCTCCGAGTGTGATCAAGACGTCGTGAACGACCGCGAGCACCGCCGCCAGTCCGTAAGTCAGCGATTTGAAGCGGAACCAGAGGTAGGCGATGATGATTAACCAGCTCGCCACCGTGGCCACGAGGGCCAGTCGTCGGGTCTCTCCGGCAACCGTACCGGTAAAGTTCGTGAGTCGTTCGAAGAGGAAGTCGCGATTGTTCGCCAGCGATGTCTGCAATGCGTTAAGTTGCGTTCGGGCGACTTCGGGCTCAAGGTTCGTCCGAAGCAGTAGGTTCGTCGCTCCTCCCGCGACGGATGTCCCCTCAGTTGCCACCGTCGGGTCCGAAACCATCTCGAATCGCGAGGTCGCGTTATCGATGCCCGCTTTCGATAGCACCCCGGCGAACTCCGCCGAGATGACCTGCGCGGGGGTTTGCGCGCTGTTGAACGAGGTCGTATTGAAATGGAGGGGATAGACCCGGCCGCCGGCAAACCGGACTGCGGCCGTACCCGCGGCGGGCTTCGTGTCGGCGGCGATCGGTGAAGACTCACCGACCGTCATTCGTACTCGATCTAGCGTGTTACCAAACGATTCGAGGATTTTGACCTTCACCTCATCAGGCTTCTGGTCGGTCGTACGGATGTTAAATCGCGTCAACGAGGTATCCGTGGCCATCTTGAGGCTCTCGACCGTGACGTCGGGGAGCACGCGAGCCTTGTCTCGAACAAAGCGGGCCCGTTCTGATGCCCCGAGCGGCTTGATCGCGCTGTCCGTCTCGTTCAAGCGAATGGTCACGAGCGTGCCGCCGGTGAAGTCGATGTTATACATCGACGTTCCACGCGCTACGAACGCCACGAGCCCAAGCACGATCAACACCAGCGATCCGGCCATGCAAAGATGGCGAGGGCCGATGAAGTCAAAGTTCGGGTTATCGATCATCTTCAGCATCGTGAGCTTCTTGAGCCAGCCCTTCTGATACCACAGCTCAAAGATCGCCCGCGAAACGAAGACGGCGGTGAAAAGGTTCCAGAGCATGCCAATGATCATCGTGAGCGCGAAGCCCTTCACTTCCTCGGTACCCACGAAGTAAAGCACCAAGGCCGAGAGCAGATTCGTCACGTGAGAGTCGAAGATCGTCACCCACGCTCGGTTGAACCCGTTTCGGATCTGTTGCGCCATACCGGCGCCTCGCTCTTTCTCTTCCCTCATCCGTTCAAAGACAAGCACGTTGGCATCCACCGCCATACCGATCGTGAGTGCCAGACCCGCGAGTCCCGGGAGCGAGAACGTCGATTGCATCAATGCCATCGAGCCGATCAAGAGAATCATGTTGAGCAACAGCGCGATGTTTGCCACGATCCCTGCGAACCGGTAGTAGATCAACATGAAGATCGGAACGACCAGGAATGAGACCCAGATCGCTTGCAGACCTTTGCTGATCGTATCCTCACCAAGAGTCGCCCCGATTTTTTCTTCCTGGAGGGGTGTCGGATTCACGCTCGCGGGAAGGCTGCCGCCCTGGAGAATCGTGATCAGGTGGTCGACCTCCTTGGCCTTGAAACCCTGTCCGCCCCCTTCGATCACGCCGGAGTCTCGAATCTCGGAATTTATCACCGGGGCTGACATCACCACCTTGTCGAGAAGAATGGCGAGCTGGTAGTGGAAGTCGTCCGCTTCGGGAAGGTGCGTACGGGTGAGCTGGCCGAAGCGTCTGGCCCCCTTGCGGTCAAAGTTGAAGCCGACGGCCGGTTGAAGGTGCTCGTCGGTGGTTGAGTAGACGCGGGAAAGGTACTTGCCCGTCACAACCTCGGTCGGACGTTCGGCGTTGCAAAGAATCCAGATCTCGGTCCGTCCCGGCGCGACTTTTTCCTCGCGGATGATCGGGTCCGCCGCCCTTGGGTTCGTCGGGTCGCCACCACGAATGCCGCTGGGATTGTTATCGACGCGATAGGCCGTCACGGTCTTGAGAGTCGGCTCTTTCGCGAGCGACAGCGTGGTTCCGGTATTCTTGGTCACGGCGATGAGTTCGGATTCATCAACGCCGCCCGCATTCTTTCCTGTCAGCTCAACCTTCGACCCGGCGTAGGCATTTTTCTTCCACGATTGAGCGGAGTCGACGAGTGATGCCGCCGTGATCTTGGGGTTGGTGCCATTCGAAGATTCGCCGATCTTCGCCCACATATAGCGAGATGGGGGCTTGGAAAGGCCATTGGGGCCAAGTGCTCGCTCGATCACGGCTTCATCATGCTTGCGGTTGGCAAGGATCTGGAATTCCAGGGCCCCGACGTCGGTGAGGCTTCGCTTGATCTCCTCAACTTCCTCCGAACTCGCCTCCGGTAGGATGATTTCGAACCGGTAAGGACCGAGCTTACGGATCGGAATTTCGCGGACGCCTTGAGGGTCGATCCGGTACCTGAGGGCTGCGATCAGCTCATCGAGATTGAAGCCGGGAGGAACGGTGTCCTTTATCACCTCGTAGACGAGGATCGTCCCGCCCGAAAGGTCGATGCCCAGCTTGAGCTTTTCGCGGGGTGGATAAATAGCGAGAAGGCCGATAATGGCCACAACCCCGATCAGAGCAAACTTGTAACCCAGGTTTTTCATGGTCGTTCCTTGCGACTCGGCGGGCGAGGCG
>JAYVYS010000634.1:0-3564 GCA_043784005.1 Isosphaeraceae bacterium | reverse complement strand
CGGGTGAAGCTCGCGAACGAGCAGTATGACGTGGACGAGCAGGTCAAACTGATGGGTGGTGGCAAGCCCGGTACAGGCCCCGCGGCGAGCCGCGACGTCTCGACGGCTCGGCAGGCCCCCGGCTCATCCGACAATGGAACCACACCACGTCTGAAGATCCAGACACCGGCGGCGCTTTCTCCGGACGTCGTCAAGCCATCCGCCCCGGCGCTCGCACCTGACGCCGCCAAGAGGGCGGACTCCGCGACCAAGCCATCGACGAGTAAGTAAAACGATCGGCTCCTTCAGATTTAAGCCATCGAATCGGCCGGCGAAGTGGGGAAACCCGCATCGCCGGTCGTCCATCGTTCCGCTTCAGAAATCGTCCGAAATCGGCTTCCAGGTCGATCGCGATCGTTTACAGACCCTTCAGTCGATCCGGGACCGAACGACCATGCGGATCAACACACCGAACCAGGGACGTGGACTGCCCGCAAACTTGTGTATCCTGCTCGCCGCGCTCTGTACTCCATGGATCGGGGCGGGATGCGGCACGGTCAAAACGTCGGGAACGGCACGTACGGCCACCGAGCAACTTCTGTTGACGAATGCGTGGGACTCCGCTGTTCAAAAGGTCGATTTCCGGCCGCTTTCCGGAGTACCTGTTTATCTCGACACAACCAACGTGACCGCGGTGGATCAGGGTTGGGTCGTCTCTAGCTTGCGGCAAGCCTTACTGACGCAAGGAGTATTACTCCGCGCCAAGGCCGAGCAAGCGCAATGGGTGGTTGAGGCTCGCGTTGGAGCGTATGGCACGGATGATTACAACTGGCTCGTCGGAATTCAGCAAACCACCATCCCCACGACCATCACGGGAATGCCCGCCGGCACCATCCCAGAAATCCCCTTGATCAAGAAGCAAGACCAGCGCGGAGTGGCCAAGCTCGCGCTCTTCGCTTACGACCGCTCTTCTGGACAACTGGTCTGGAACTCGGGCACGCTCGTCGCCATCGCCACGGCGAAAGATGTCCATGTGCTTGGCATCGGACCGATCCAGTCCGGAACAATCCGGGGTGGTGGCACGGACTTCGTCGGCATCCGGCTTCCGATCCCCTCGGAACTCTCCACGGATAACGATCCCCGCGCGACTCCGTCTTCGCGTCACACACCTCCCTTCTCTCAGCACGAGCTTAAAATCCCCTCCAACTTGCCCGAACTCGATGGATTCTCTCCCTGAGTGCGATCTCCCTGGACCAAGGGACCTTTCATCATCCCCAATGGTGGTCGTGGACCACGCTCTCGGTTATAAACGACACGATCGTTCACGCGATGGCCGCCCCACGACGAGGCGGCTCTTCGGCGTATTGCCACGTTCGGTCCGGGAGACTGGAATGACCGACCCCGCGAAAATTGATCTGAAGTCCTACCTTCGCGATATTCCGGACTTCCCCAAGCCGGGCATTTTGTTCAAAGACATCACGCCATTGTTAAGCGCCCCAGAAGCGTTTGGAGCGGCTATCGACCGCCTTGCCGATCATTACCGAGGCCGATCGATCGACACGATCGCCGCCGCGGAAGCACGCGGATTCATTTTCGGCGCTCCCCTCGCTCTTAGGCTGAATGCCGGCTTCGTGCCGATCCGAAAGCCCGGCAAGCTGCCTTATGCCACCGTTGCCATGGAATATCAGCTCGAATACGGAAAGGACCGTCTTGAGGTCCATTCTGACGCTTTCGCCAAGTCCCATCGTATCCTGCTTATTGACGATGTGTTGGCGACCGGCGGAACCATGCGGGCCTGTTGCGATCTCGTGAAACAGGCCGGTGCCGAACTGGTTGGCTGCGCGTTCATTCTCGAACTCAGCTTTCTTCATGGCCGAGAAAAGCTGGCACCGATCGACGTGTTCAGTCTCGTTTCCTACTGATCCGAATCGGAGCCGCAACGTGGTGTCGAATCGCGAGGAGACCAGTCCGCTTGCCGAGGCGCTGGCGCGCGGGCTGTCTAATAAAACCGATCTCAATTCGGAACTTAACGCCCTCTCGAATTACTCTCTGAAGAGCGAGGGTGATGCTCGATTACTGTCGCGGGCTTTAGCTGGAATCATATCGAGGCTCATTTCGGACGAGGATACCTCCCTCTTGCGTACGTTTCTGGGTTTCTTCCAGGGAGTGGAGAGTCGAGAGGCCTACGATGTCGTTCGGATCGAGGGTGTGCCCCATTTGTTGAGCGTCTTCGACGCGAAGCTCGATCGCATTTCCGCCGAAGAAGACACCGCCGAGGCTCTTCTTTTTCTCCTCAAGATCGTATCGCTCTACCGGCACGAGGGCGTCGTTGAGCGGGTCGAGACCGCGGCGCGGCGACCATTGAAACCAGGGTCGTATCTCTGGTCCGCCCTCTTCGACACCTTTGATGAGACCCATCCCTATCGCACCGCGGTGCTGAATCGACTCAGGGAGCCTCTGCCCCCCGGATTCATTGGTGTGGCCTACCTTGATCTCGCGAATGCATCGGCTCGCGAGGGCTACTTGTCGACCCATCCGTTCGATACCTCGGAAGGTCGGGCACGGCTTCAAAGCATGCTCACAGACAGGTCGAACCCTTCCTACGCGGCAAGCGCATCGGGGGCGCTTTCCTTTGTCTCAGGGCCCGCTCGCGACCAACTGCTCGCCTTGGCGATGGAGCATGACTCGATCAGCGTTCAACTCGAAGCCGCGAGGGCCTCGGCGAAAGCGGGAAGCGAAACGGGCTTAAGTTTGCTTGTCCGAACCTGTAAAGACCCCGCTCATAGCCGCGCGGCAGCACACTATTTGACCGAACTTGGTCGCGGCGATCTCATTCCATCGGAAGCGCTCGCCCCTGATTTCATGGCTGTCGCCGTGATGTCAGCCTGGCTGGCCCACCCGATGGAATATGGGCGTCCTCCGAATGCCATTGAACTCATCGATTCACGTGAGATCTTCTGGCCCCCGACCAACGACCGACGAAGGCTTTGGATTGTGGCTTATCGTTATGACTCGGGCGGGCCGGGTGGCGAAATCGAGCAAGGGGTCGGACTCGTTGGATCAATCACCTTCGGCCTTCACGAAGAGGTTACCCGCGAGATGCCTCTCGAAGATATTTATGCACTTCATTGCTGCTGGGAACTTGAGGTCAACCATGACCCGCGAGCCCCTACGGTTCGATCGATTCTCGCGGGACGGTCTTTGCTAGCCTCGGGATAGTCTCGCGGAAACCCAACGATCACCGAGTGTCAGAACGCGCTCAGAGGCGCGTCCTAGGATTGAGATTGATAACGAGTCATGGCTTGAGGCGGAACGGTATCCTCGGCGTTTTCACCACGAGACCCTCATGCCAGACACGGATCTTGATGCTCCATCGCGGTTTGACCGACTTCCCCCCGCGTCTACCGATAACAATGGGCTAAGGCGTTCCGATCACTCGATGCGTGGCCCGCTGGTCGTCCTCGCGCTTTCGCTAGCGATCAGCGCGGTGATCTTCGCCGCCATTTTCAGGGGTTATCCCGAATACTTAAGAGACTATCGTCAGACGGATAACCCGGACGCTCTTCACTATGTGTTACTCGGACG
>JAYVYS010000633.1:0-2562 GCA_043784005.1 Isosphaeraceae bacterium | reverse complement strand
ACAAACAACGCGGAGTCGACTGGCAGTTCAAAGTCGAAGACGCTCGGGCCAAACTCAAATCCCTTTACCCTAAACTCGTTGAATGACAAAGCACTAGGGCTGTTTGCAGGATCTCGCGGATCGGCTCGGGCATTTTTTTCCCACCCGGCGCGTTTCCCGGCCTGTGAAAAAACCATTCCGCCCATAACCACAACCGAACGGACGCGAGCGCGTCCGAGAACGCAACTCCCTGCTTCGCAGGCCAATGGACACGGCCCGACCGCTTCGAATCGGGCAAGAATTGGTACAAAACCGCGACCACCGAGTACAGGCCGAACAGGCAAGGGGCCGCCCGCAAGACTGTGCCGCGGCACCAGCCTTTGGTCGTCTCAAGTCCGAGATGGGCGCGAGCTTCTTGAAAGGTGGTCTCGATGTTCCATCGCTGCGTGTACCGGGTGACGATCGGCGCCGGGTCGGACGTCGGGTCCGTGGTGTAGAAATATTCGTCGGCTCGGGGTCTTGGCCTCTTCGGCCTTCGATCTCGGTTACGCCGGCGTGCGGTCCTCGCACGGATTGGGCTCTATCGGGGAACGGTCCTGACCTCGCCCGAGGATCTCGAAGCGTTCCTCAATAGCACGAGCTTCGTCCCTCCCCCTCCGGCCCCGACAATGGAAGTTTTGTCCTTGGACTCCTGCCAAGCGCGACGCACGAGGGCTCGGATACGGATTCTGAAATCCCCGCTTCTCCAGGGCAGTTCCTCCCGTAGAGAAACCGCGTGAATTGAATGAGAACAAAGCGCTCCGTCAAAAGCCGCTCGTGGGTAAGTGATTGACCATTTGCCGACTTACTATTGGCCTCCAACGCGTTCGACACGCGCTTCCGGCCCCATTTTATTAAGCGCGAAGGATACTCAACGATTCGAGTCGTGGACATCGCCGCCAACGTTACGCGTAACGCAAGAATCTTGATCCTTGGATAGTTCGTCTCGGTTTATGCTGGGTACTCATCGGCGTCACGAGGAGCGTGTTCATCGGTGACGAGGCCGAGTCAATTCGGGTCGGGATACAGGACTGTGCACCCCGGAGCAAACGAGGCGTTCTTCGGCGAGGGCGACCCGTGATGAACTTCAATCAGGCGAGAGACGGCGATGGCGAAAGGCTGGAACGTTCCCGCAATGAACCAGGGAACGGAGAAAATCCAGCTCACATGTGCGCACTTGACGAAAGTCGAGTCCCTCAAGGGCGCGCTGGACAAGATGACGTTGATGGCGAGGACGCTCCGAGCCGAGGAAGAAGTCTATTGGTCCGTGTATGCGCTTATCCCCGCACTCGGTTCGCCGGAGGAAAACCTCCGCCTCGCGGCTCTGAAGGGGCTCAGTCAAGCCGGGTCCAGGGCGATCAGCGGGATGATTGAGGCGATGAATCAGACCCGTTCCGCGGCGCTTGGGTTCGGCCTCGTCTGGGGCCTGAGGAGGATCGGCCGAGAGGATCCAATCACAGTCGGGTGGGCGCTGGCCGACATGTTGCGGAACCAAAAGGATCGTGCGCACGGGAAGGTCTATCTTGAAGCGACTGAATCTTTGGTCTGCATCCCTAAAGATGGGAAAGCCCTTCTTTCGGGCTGGCGAAAGGTCTCCGGCAAGCGCAGGTCGCACAGAACCGCAAGCCGGGCGAATGGGTTCGTGCGTCCGGCGTCAGGAACCCGGCCCCCTGACAACGATTGGAGTAGTGGGACGGAGTCGGACAACACGGCGGCGTCCCCCGTTTCGGTGTTTGCCGTTGAAGTACCGGCTTGAGACACGATCGTGATCGTGCCGGTGGGTTACTCATCGCGGTTCTCGCGCTGCATGCCTGTCTTTGACAGCTTCCCGAACTGCTCCAGCAGAACCGTGGAGCTAACCATTGGAGTTATTATGTGGCGGCAGCGCGGCGCGAGCGTGTCCAAGGACTGCGTCCCCTGCCATCCTGACGAGAACGCACGTGTTTTTCGCCGGCTTCGGGAGGTCGGGGGTCTTGTAGAGCCTCCATCTTTTCATGACCGACGGATGACGTGCACCCTGGTGTTAAAGCGGCCCCAAGTCGTGGAGAGAGTCGTCGCCGACCCCGATGAGGCCGGCGCAAGCGACCGGCGCAAGTCGGCCGCGAGTATCGAGGACCGTTTCGACCGGTCTCCTTCGCGTTTCAGCATAAGAGCGTCCACAAACGTCGCCAGGTGGAGGAAATCGAAGGGACGCTCGAGTTCATTGCGGATCAAGTCCTTCTGGATTGAGTCCTCCTGTATCCAAGCGGGAAGACCGCTCGCCGAGCCGATCTCGACTCTGGCGAGCTCCACGAGCGCGAATGTCCGAAGGCTGGTCCGGCGCAGTCCGTAGTTCTTGCTGCGGCCGATCTCGCGGAGTCCAAACTCCATCTCGCGATGGAAGATCACGTCGGCGTCACCGAATCTTGCGATCAGTAGCGCGTTGTTCCCTCCCTTCAAGGCCGGCGCTGACCCATCGATCCGATTGCCGTTCTACGCGCGTCGCTTTGCTTCATGATCCAACGGCCTCGCGATCGTCGGGCACCAGCCCTTGTCCTCGTTACT
>JAYVYS010000632.1:0-30911 GCA_043784005.1 Isosphaeraceae bacterium | reverse complement strand
GCGTTCCGCGGGAAGCACCTCGGGCCGGTCGAGAGCTTCGAGCGCCTCGGCGATCCTTGCCAGCTTTTCAAGGACGACCCGGCGGCGGGCCTCCGTGGGGTGCGCCGTATAGACAGGTACGATCCCCGCATGACCGAGGTACTCGACAAGCTGTTCCGAACCCACACTCCGATCTCGAAGCAATCGCAACGCATCACCGGGGCTTTCGCCAATCGGTTTGGGATCGGACCGAAGGCGTCGGCGATGGATGGTTCGAATCCGCGCTTGCTGTTCGCCGATATTGATCAAATCGAAATGGATGCTGAACGTCTTGATCAAGGCCCGAAGCTCGGGGAGGGGAAGGCTCGTCAATCGTCCGAAGACATCCCGCGCCCGCTCAACCGAAGGCGCATCCCGAAGGGATTGCGCTGCGGCTTGAAAGTCCTCGGCAAGGTCGGGAATGTCATCGCCGGCGAGCCGACGGATGGTCTGATTGAGCAGCGATCCAAGCTGGTCGAGGTCTTTATTCAGCGCTTCCTCGGAATTTGTCGTCATGTGTGCAGTTCTAATGGGTCGTGCGCGAGGCCCGGGTCGGCTCGCGACTCATGAGGTCGCGCGTCCAATCCAATCCGTCCTCGCGCGTGGAGCGAAACGCCGGGGCGATGAGAGAGAGGGCCAACGCCGACCCCATCTTAGTCGAGAGGGCGGTCATTCGGCGAGTGGGCGAGCAACCGCCCATTTCAGCATTTCAGCTTCTGGCACGGAACACTTTTGACTCTCGGAACGATAGTAGGAAAGGATGGCGAGGTCGCGAACGGAGTGGTCGATCCTATCGCCACGTCACGTCGCGACAGAATCAATAAGTGACGGACGATCGAACGGGGATGTCGGCCCGGCGATGAACACGTCTCGGACGGCTCCTCACCTTGCTCTTTGACAATTCGCGAAAGTCCCCCGACGAAGCCCGCGGTGAAACAGCACGTCATGGTGTGAAACGCAAGCCGCGAGGAGATTCAGCAAACGAACCCAGCCGCCCTCAGAAACGAACCCGATGGCAATTTGTGAGGGCATCGGCCCGGATCGCACACTTCCCGAAACGAACCCGATCGCTCTCCGAAACGCTCCGGATGCCAATCTTTGATGAGATCGGGACGGCCCTGAGTCCTACCGATTCATCCAAGAGAGTTCCACTTGTGTTACGAAGCGGTCGAGGCGAACTCGGGTCCGAGTGTCTTCCAGAGAATCTGTCGGGCGCTGCTCACTTCCGCATCGTCCGAGTCCGGGAACACCAAATCGTTCACGGTGGATTCGAAGATCCGGGTTCCTTTCCTCCACTCCCTGGCGCTCTCGGCACTTTCGAGAATGACCTTCAGAGCCCGGACGAGGTCGAGCCGACGATGATCGAGTCTCCGAGTATGAAGGCCAGCCGCCAGTCCCTCAAGAATGCGACCTGCGAGAAGGTATTGAGCGAGGTTCAATTTCGCGGGAGTTCCCTGAGAAGGCTCGCGATGATCAGCGTCGCAGAGCGAAGCATCCAGGCTGTTCCAACCTCGACAAGTGATCGGGCGCGACGCGTAGGCAAGGCAATCGCCTTGTTCGTCGAGGAGTGGACAGGGAATTCTCAAGCGGCGACAGCCATCGGCGGGGAGTCCTCGGGTCGCGTCGACGTGTTGATTCAACCGTTCCTTCAAGGCGTCGAGATCGACTTCGGACAATGTCGAGCGGAGTTGCGAGGCGATCGCCATCACTTCGGCAGCGATGGAGACCACATGAAGGTGGCAGCACGATGTACAGCCGCGTCGACAAGCTGGCTGAAGCTCGCTGGAGCTATTCCGGGCGGCGAACCGAGCCGAGTCATCAGCGAATCGCGCTGTCATCGCCACCAGTCGCACAACTCCGGTAACCGTGGAATCGCGATCAATCGCCTCGCACGTAACCATCGTACAGGTACGCATGACGTCGTGGGCGAGGACGGAGAGACCAGGATTCGTCACGGTGTGGTCACCTGCACATTGTCAAAGGCCGCCGTCCCGATCAGTCCGTCGCGGTGGCTTGTGACCGCCAGACCGATGAAGACGTTTTGTGCCATCGGAACCGTCGCCGTGCTCATCAACGTGTACTTGTTTCCGTCTTTGGAAACATAGGCCGAGAAAAGGTTCCCGGTGCGAACGAGTTTGAGCCAGACGGGGCCGGTAATTCCCGCGTTGTTCATCTGGCTCGTGATCGCCCCGGTTGTCTGGCGGCTCTGGAATGCGACTCCGTTGGACGCTATGAGCATCAGAAAGGCGTTCGCGGCGTTCGGGGCGGTTGTGGCCCGGATCATGATCCCGGCCTTCGCCCAAGGGTCGGTGTTCTGAACTCCGGACACGTGAGCGATGATCGTCCCATCACCGTTTAGCGGTTGATCGACGAATTGAAAGCCGTCGGCCTGGCCGTAGATCGTGATTCCCGAACCGACCACGGTGAATGTTCCGATACTATATGTAGCGGACCCGGTCGTCGCTGTGCCGACGTCGGAGTGACTCCATCCGTCGGGCAGGCCGACGGGAGTCGTTGTGGTCGTCGTCGTGACGGTAGCCGCCGCCGAATTTCCCTGTGCGTTGAATGCGATAAGAGTGTACGAGTAAAACGTTCCCTGATTGACCGCCGAATCGTTGAAATTTGAGATGCCCGCCGGGAGTATGGCGATCAGGTTGAACAAACCAGTGCCTCCATCCTGGCGATAGATCTTGTAACCCGATTGGTTTGAAGAAGGGTTGGTCCACGCGAGGCACACTTGCGAAGTTGTCGAGGCCGCCGAAACGTTCGACGGCATCAATGGAACGGAAACGATCTGAATGTGGTCGAATGTCGCCGTGCCGATGAGGCCATTTTGGTGGCTTGTGACAGCCAGACCCGCCAAAAGGCCAGGGCCCATGCCCACCGTGAACGAGCCCAGTACGGCATAGTTCTGTCCGTCCTGAGAGACTGACCCTGTGAAGTTGTCTCCGCTCTTTGACAATTTGATCCAGACGGGCGCGGTGATCACAAAGCCGTTACCGTGCAGGGCAGGACTATCCGCCGATGTGCGGGCCTCAAAGGCGACCCCATTTTGAGGAGTAATCGCGATGTCCACAAAGGGAGCGCCGGGGTCGTTTGAGGCACGAAACCTCAGCGCGGCCTTGGCCCAGGGGTCCGTGTTCGATGGAGAGGTCACTCGTGCGATCAAGACGCCGTCACCCGAAAGGCTCATGCCGGATTCCAGGGTGGTGGTTCCCTCCCGCCTTTGATAAGGCTATCATACCGTTCACAATCGTAGTCGCTCCACGGAATTGGAACCGATTCTGAATCACGTCAAAGGATTGACACATGGTCAACATCCGCGACCTCATCGACGACGCCAAGTGCTACCAAACCGTTCGCGACATGCGGTGGCCCGACGGCGTTCTCTGCCCCCATTGCTCGTCCCAGACCGTTATCAAAGACGGCAGAGATGATACCGAATCCAACCGTCAACGCTACCGCTGCCATGGATGTCAGAAGCGGTTCGACGACCTCACCGGAACCATCTTTGCCGGCCATCATCAACCCCTGCAAACTTGGATCGTTTGCTTATATTTCATGGGTCTGAACTTGTCGAGTTTGCAGATCGCCAAGGAACTTAATCTGGACCGTCGTGACGTCCAAGCGATGATTCAACTGCTTCGCCAAGGGATCGTCGATCGCACTCCGCCGGTCGTTCTCGAAGGCGAGGTCGAATGCGACGAAGTCTATGTGGTGGCAGGACATAAGGGAAATCCCGAGGCCGTCAAAAAGAAGATCGAACCGGCCGTCGTAGGCGACTGAAAAGGGATCGAGGTCGCGGAACTTTGAAGAAGGAGAAGCCGCCGATCTTCGGCATGATTCAGCGTGGCGGTCAGGTGATGATTCGGATGCTAGCGAACGTCAAACAGGTCACGATCGAGCCCCTGATCCGAGCGACGATCGGTAAGGGAAGTATCATCCACACTGATGAATATGACATCTACAATCGGCTGACGCAATGGGGTTACGACCACCGCAGGGTGTGTCACTCGAAGGGCGAGTATGCTCGCGACGACGACGGGGACGGATTCTGCGAGACGCATGTGAACACGATGGAAGGTTTTTGGTCGTTGCTGCGTAGTTGGCTGCGCCCGCACCGTGGAATCTCGCAAGAGAAGCTGCCATTATACCTGGCATTTTTCGAGTTCATTCACAACGTCCGGGCTCGCGGAAAGAGTGTTTTGGGGGCGTTACTCGGCCTCTTGGTTGCACCACCCTGGAATCCGGCATGAGCCTCGAAAATTAGCATTAGGCAGTTGAAACCACCTTATTTCAACCAAAGATGGATAGAGTTGTCTTTTATCAACAAGACCGCGCGGTTCTCACGCGTCACGACACATTGAGAACGTGACGGAATCCCAACTGCTGGATTCTGTAGAAAACGATTGGCCGTTCTACAGAATTTTGGTTGACTTCTTCTTAGTACTTGGGGTTAAATAAACTAAGGGACATCGAGATTGGAAGCCAATCAGAGCCGGATCAGACGGTTCGATGCGCTACCTCACGCCAGCCTTTTGTTACTCGGGGTCTGACCGTTCGCTCGTGATTGGTCCATCATGCCGATCGATGATCATGACGCAGCCAAGGCGGGACACTCGATGTCGCTCACACAACCCTCCCGTCCATTGACATGTGATCACGGTCTGCGGAGAGACGCAATCGTATCGTCACTGCTCGCGGAGGTCTTTCAAGGCCGACTTCGCGCCGGTCAACATCTCGTCACACGCGAACTTGCGACACGTTTTGGGGTCAGCCACACGCCCATTCGGGAGGCGTTGATCGCGCTTGCGGGGACAGGTGTGATCGATCTGTCGCCCAACAAGGGAGCGGTCGTTCGCAGTGTGACCGCGAAAGACGTCCGAGAAGTTTGCCAGGTCCGCCGCCTTCTTGAGTGCGAGGCAGTTCGACTGGCATGCGGTCGAATCGACTCTAGCGAATTGGAATCGCTTCGGGCCGGCTTAAAACGTCAGGAAGACAACGCATGTTCAACCCAGAGAGCCGCGTTTATCGACAATGCCCGAGCCCTTGACAGCAGGCTCCACGACAGGATCGCCTCGTTCTGCGGTAACAGCCTTTTGGCGAAAGAGCTGAGCCGGCTCAAGACTCTCTTTCGAGCGTTCCGAGACGTCGCCTGGGAGCATGATGAATCCCAAAACGATTCGCGAAGGCTCGCGGAAGAATCCCGCGAGCACCTGGCGATCGTCGAGGGACTGACGGTCAACGACTCACGCGAGGCATCGCGAGCCATGTCGCGCCACATCATGAATGGTGCCAAGTATTGGTGCCGTGTCCTCCAAGACGGTGCCGCGTAGGCTGCTCAGCGGGGTCCAGTCGCACCGAAAGTCTGCGGAACGGAGCCTTCCCGATGAATCGAGAGAAGATCATGAAATCAAACCGTCTCGGACCTGCGTACTTGATGCGAGTCGCGTTGGCTATTCCCCTCCTGGCCATCTTGACGGGGTCCGAAGCGGCAATTGGTGCCGAACCGACAAAGTCTCAAGTCGGTGCCCTCATCGAATTTAATCGTGACGTCCGACCGATTCTGGCGGAGAACTGTTTCCGGTGCCATGGGCCGGATAGCGCGAGCCGCAAAGCAGATCTTCGTCTCGACCGCCGCCAAGGTGCCGTGGACTCCGGGGCAATCGCGCCAGGTGATGTTGATGCGAGTGAGATTCTTCAACGCATCCACTCTTCCGACCCTGACGAGGTCATGCCTCCTCCTTCAACGAAGAAGACTCTTTCCGCTGAGCAGAAAGAAATTCTGAAGCGTTGGATCGCTTCAGGAGCCGAGTACCAGCCGCATTGGTCTTTGATCGCTCCGAAACGTCCTACCCCGCCGATCGTAAAAGACACTAGTTGGGTCCGTAATGCCGTCGATCCTTTTGTTCTTGCCGCCCTGGAGGCAAAGGGACTGAAGCCCGCGGCGGAGGCTGATCGCAGGACTTTGGCGAGACGTCTCAGCCTCGACCTGACGGGATTGCCCCCTGAGCCGAACGTTGTGGAAGTCTTCGTCAACGATACGGCACTGGATGCTTATGAAAAGCTCGTTGATCGCTTTCTCGCTTCGGAACGTTGGGGTGAGCATCGTGCGCGGTACTGGCTCGATGTGGCACGTTACGCAGACACGCACGGCATCCATTTCGACAATTACCGCGAGAATTGGTCTTATCGCGACTGGGTGATCAAGGCCTTCAATCGCAATATGTCGTTTGATAAATTTACACTTGAGCAACTCGCGGGTGATCTGCTGCCCAATCGAACGCTTGACCAGCAAGTCGCATCCGCATTCAATCGCTGCAATATCACCACAAATGAGGGCGGCGTAATCCCTGAGGAGTATGCCGTTCTCTACACAAGGGACCGGACCGAGACGACTTCGCTCGTCTGGCTTGGACTGACGACGGGTTGCGCTGTATGTCATGATCACAAGTTCGACCCGATTTCACAGAAGGAGTTTTATTCGCTCGCAGCGTTTTTTAACAATACGACTCAAAATCCCATGGATGGAAATATCAAAGATACTCCTCCCACAGTCTTCGTCCCGCGTCCTGAAGATCAATCCCGTTGGGAGGCAATCAACAAAGAGGTGGGGGGGATCAAGCTTGAAACCGAGTCCCGACGCAAAACGGCACGCGTCGACTTTGACAAATGGATCGACGACGCTTCTACTCGCTCAATCGCTTCCACGATTCCCTCCGAAGCCTTGAAACTGCTCGTACCGCTGGGAGAAGGTTTGGGAACATCCACAGCGGTGATCCAAGGTGCGAATTGGAGGCAAGTCGAACTGGCCGGCAAACCGGAATGGGTCTTGGGCCGTGTCGCTGCGAAAGCCCTACAATTCAAGCCGGGTGTCAGAGTCGATCTCGCCGACGCGGGCGACTTCGACAAGGAGCAGGCGTTCTCTTATGGGGCATGGATCATGCTCCCACAAAAGTCCCGCCCCGGTGCGATCCTCGCACGAATGGACGAGTCTAGCGATTATCGTGGGTGGGATCTCTGGTTCGAGAATAACCGGATCGGCGCACATATCATCAACAAATGGCCCGACGACGCGCTCAAGGTCGTCAGCCGTACCGAACTTCCCGCCGGTCAATGGTCTCACGTTTTCGTCACGTATGATGGCTCGGGAAAGGCCTCCGGGGTGAAGGTTTTCGTCAACGGACGCTCTCAGCCCGTCGACATCGCGGAAGACCGCCTCAAGAGTACGATTCGCACCAAAACCCCCCTGACACTCGCTCAAAGGAGCGGACCCGGCGCGCGGTTGAACAACCTCGTTTTGCAAGATGTTCGGATCTATGGACGGGCACTTCCCGAAGACGAGGTCTCGAACCTCGCACACGTTCCGCGAGTACTCTGGCTCGTTTCTCGACCTAAAACTGAGCGCGTCGAAGCCGAGACGACAGAATTGTTCGACTTCTTTCTTACCAGTCACGATTCGGCATATCAGAAGCTTGCGACCACCCTTTCGACACTCGAACAAGAACAAGCCAACATTCGAGGGCAAGGCACGGTTGCACATGTTATGCAAGAGAAGAGCGAAGCCGCGATGGCCTATTTGCTCTACCGGGGCGAATACGATAAACGTCGCGACGCGGTCAAGCCCGCCACTCCCGAGGCTTTGCCTCCGTTCCCGTCGGACCTGCCGAAAAATCGACTCGGGTTCGCGCGGTGGCTGCTTCGTCCCGAGCATCCACTGACTGCCCGGGTCACGGTGAATCGCTTTTGGCAGGACGTCTTTGGAACCGGCATCGTTCGCACTTCGGGCGATTTCGGAGTCAGCGGCGAATTGCCAAGTCACCCTGAACTTCTGGACTGGCTGGCGGTCGATTTTCGCGAGGGAGGATGGGATGTCAAGAAATTGATTCGACTACTGGTCACATCCTCGGCCTACCGACAGTCGGCCGTCACGACTTCGGAGAAGTTGGAACTCGATCCTCAGAATCGACTTCTCTCGCGAGGGCCTAGATTCCGAATGGACGCGGAAATGGTTCGAGACTACGCCCTTGCCGCAGGGGGCCTCATGGTTGATAAGATCGGCGGTCCTAGCGTCAAGCCATACCAACCGGAGGGTGTCTGGGAAGCCGTGGCGATGATCGGTTCGGATACCCGCGATTACCGACGCGACAAGGGTGAGAGCCTCTATCGTCGCAGCCTTTACACGTTCTGGAAACGGAGCGCGCCTCCTGCATCCATGGATATCTTTAACGCTCCGAGCCGCGAAGTTTGCACGGTCCGTCGAGAGCGGACGAATACTCCACTTCAGGCCTTGGCGACACTGAATGACCCCCAATTCATCGAAGCAGCGCGTCATCTCGCCGAGAGCATCCTGAAGAATGGTGGTTCCACGAACGAGAACAGGCTCGATTTCCTCGCGAAGCGCATTCTGGCGCGTCCATTCAAGAGCGAGGAAGGAAAAGTCGTCCAGGCGTCACTCGCCGATCTGACCGCCTACTACTCGGCGCACCCGGCCGCGGCAAAGGAGTTAATCTCCGTTGGCGACTCGAAGTCCGATGCCAAATTGGACCCTGCCAACCTCGCCGCTTGGATCATGCTCACTAACGAGATTCTGAACCTGGACGAAGTGCTATGTAAGTAGCATTCGATTTGAGGCTTGCGATTCGAGATGTCTTTTAGATCTCGAACCCGTCTCTCTAACGCTGTGATCCTGAATCAGATTCCGCGACCTTTAGCCTCCGAGGCGAATCATGAGCCAATATGAGGAATACGTGCGTTTCGAGACCCGCCGGCAGTTCTTCAGCAAGGGGGCCAATGCCGTCGGTTGGGCCGCGCTCGCTTCGTTGATGGGCGACTCGCTTGGAGGTGTTTCGCTCGGCGCTGAATCGGTTCAGGGAGCCGCTGCTGCTAGAAAGGCGATGACTCATTTCGCTCCCAAGGCGAAGCATGTGATCTACCTTCACATGGTCGGCGGCCCGTCACAGTTGGATTTGTACGACCACAAACCCAAGATGCTCGACTATTACGACAAGGACCTTCCCGAGTCGATTCGCAACGGACAGCGTCTGACGACGATGACTTCGGGACAGAAACGCTTCCCGATCGCACCCTCGAAATACAAATTCCAGCAGCACGGCCAAAGCCGGATGTGGGTCTCTGAGCTTCTGCCCCACACGGCCAAGATGGTCGATGATATGTGCTTTATTCGCTCCATGCACACCGATGCGATCAACCACGAACCTGCCATCACTCTGATGCAAACCGGCAACATGGTGACAGGTCGGCCTTGCCTGGGTGCCTGGGTTTCTTACGGCCTTGGCTCGGAGAACGATAATCTGCCGACGTTCGTGGTCCTTGTCGCCAAACCCTCAAACACCGAGCAGGTCCAGGCGATCTCGGCCCGGCTGTGGTCCTCGGGTTATCTTCCCGGTGAACATGCCGGGGTCTCGTTCCGGTCGGGTGGCGATCCGATTCTCTATATCAACAACCCACCAGGCGTTCCGTCCGAGGTGCGTCGACGCACGCTCGACGGCCTGCGAACGCTTAACGAGATGAACTACAAAACCGTGGGTGACCCGGAAACGCACACGAGGATTCAGCAGTATGAGTTGGCCTTCCGGATGCAGGCGAGCGTACCTGAGCTGACTGCGATCGATCGCGAGCCCGCGGGGACTTACAGTCTGTACGGTGGCGAGGCCAAGAAGCCCGGCAGTTTCGCACACAGCGTCTTGCTCGCACGTCGAATGATCGAACGTGGCGTGCGGTTCGTCCAGATCTATCACAACAACTGGGACACGCATGGAAATGTCGCCGGTCGGCTTCCCGACCAGTGTCGCGACGTTGACCAAGCGTGCTGGGGCCTGATCCAAGATCTCAAGCAGCGCGGGCTCTACGACGAAACTCTGGTGATCTGGGGAGGCGAATTTGGACGGACAATCTACTCACAAGGCGGCCTGACCAAGGAAAATTACGGCCGAGACCACCACCCTCGCTGCTTCACGATGTGGATGGCGGGGGGAGGCACCAAGCCCGGGACCATCTACGGAGAGACAGATGATTTCTCGTACAATATCGTCAAAGATCCCGTGCATGTTCGCGATTTCCACGCCACCGTCTTGAAATTGCTGGGCTTCGACCACCAGCGATTCTCGTTCCGCACGCAGGGTCTGGACGGTCGTCTCACCGGGGTCGAACCTGCTCGGGTGATCAAAGACCTGCTTTCCTGAATTTCCTTTGTTTGAAGCATGCGATGCTGATCGGGAACGGAATCCATCGAAGGCCCGGCATGAAGACCAAAGATGAGATCGTGAAAGACTGGCTTCCGCGCTATACCGGTCGACCACTCTCAGGGTTCGGTCGCTATATCTTGCTGACCAATTTCGGCCACTACATCACACGGTTCGCCGAGCGGTTTAACGTCGAGATCGTGGGTCTGGACAAGCCGATGCAATCGGCCACGGCCGAGGATCTCACTATCCTCAACTTCGGCATGGGGAGCGCCATGGCGGCGACCGTCATGGATCTACTCTCCGCCATCAATCCACAAGCTGTGCTGTTCCTGGGCAAGTGCGGCGGGCTCAAGAAGACGAAGGTCGGCGATTTTATTCTGCCGATCGCAGCCATTCGCGGCGAGGGAACTAGCAACGACTACATGTTCCCCGAGGTGCCAGCTCTACCTTCGTTCCGCCTGCAAAAGTCCGTCTCATCGGCCATCGTCCGGCATGGTCACGATTACTGGACAGGCACGGTTTACACGACGAATCGGCGCGTCTGGGAACACGACGAGGATTTCAAAACTTATCTGACCAAGACCCGCGCGCTCGGCATCGACATGGAAACCGCAACGATTTTTATCGTCGGGTTTGTCAACCATATCCCCAAAGGGGCGCTCTTGCTCGTCTCAGATAATCCGATGACGCCCGAAGGCGTAAAGACTTCTCTTAGCGATGTGACAGTCACGGACCAGTATGTGACGAAGCATTTGGAAGTCGGGATCGATGCTTTGATCGAGCTTCGTGACTCTGGTGAATCTGTTATGCACCTCAAGTTCGAGTGACGAAAGCCGATCGCTTGCCTTACAATGAGGCTCGGGTTTACCTCGCCCGACCTCGGGGTTTCTGGTATCGAGGGCCGCCGATGGACTGTCCTGAGCTGAAAATCGCCGAGCGAGCCGCTCGCGCTGGGGGCGAAGTCGTCTCTCGGTATTATCGCGACGGGATCACTATGCGTTCCAAGGATGTCTCGAATCTTGTCTCCGATGCGGACCTGGAAGCCGAGCGGGCCATCGTCGCGAGCATCCGCGGCGCTTATCCCGACCATGAAATCCTGGGTGAGGAAGAGCAAAAGGGTAATGTCGACGCCGAACATCTATGGATCATCGACCCGCTCGACGGGACGAATAACTTCGCCCACAAGGTCCCACAATTCGCCGTTTCCGTCGCCTACTATCACAAAGGCGCGGCCCGATGCGGGGTCGTTCTGAACCCGGTTCGCGACGACTGGCATGTCGCTGTGAAAGGGCACGGAGCGTTTCTCAATGGCGAACGAATCCACGTCGGTGATCAAACACGTCTTGATGAGGTACTCGTCGGGGTCGGCTTTTATTACGAGCGTGGGCCGGTCATGGAAACGACCTTGGCAGCCATCGCCGATCTTAAACGAGATCATCACATCCACGGAATCCGACGCTTTGGCGCAGCGTCTCTCGACCTTTGCATGGTCGGATTGGGCTGGCTCGGAGCCTATTTCGAATACACCCTGGCTCCGTGGGATTTCGCCGCCGGACGCCTCTTTGTGGAGGAGGCGGGTGGGAGAGTCACCGATTGTAGAGGACTTCCGCTGCCGCTACGGCAGACGAGCATCCTTGCCTCAAACCTGCTTCTCCATGAGGCCATGCTTGAGGTGGTCGACCCAAGACATCCCGAATCGTTGGTCGAACAAGCACACGCGATCTAGGTAGACTTGCCATGTATCGATGTCTATCGACGCAAAAAGAGTGGGACTTACCCACTCATTCATTTTTCCCGACACCCCGGCGTCTCTGTAGACGCCGGGATGCTCAACAATGCCGGCCCAAGGTTTAATGCCCGCTGTGGGCGTGCCCCGCACCCAGGTGAAACAGCGGGTTTTTGGCGTCACCCTTGGCAAGGACATACGCCATCAAGTCCAAAATCTCGTCACGTGTGAGCTTGTCTAACAAGCCCTTCGGCATGATCGAACTGGCAGACTTGGCACGCTCGACGATCTCTGACTTCTTCAGCATGACTGGCGGACTCTTGGCCATCGGGTTCTCGATGTACTTCACCGTGTCGTTCGTCTCTTCAAGAATCATCCCCGTGACCACCTTACCCGAGGCGAGCTCAAAGTTGTAACTGCGGTACTTGTCCTCAATGTTCAACGACGGGTCGAGGACGTTCTTGAGGAGATATTCTGGAGTCGCTTTCTCACCGGTGACCTGGGCGAGGTCCTGGCCGATTTGCTCCCCGATATTGTTCATTCGGTGGCATGCGACACAGTTGGCCACAACAAACATTTGCTTACCATCGGCATATGATCGGCCCTCTTTCATCGAGCCGACCGCTTCGGCAAGGTCGTTGAAATTCCATTCCTTACGCGTGCGGTTCGATTTCAAGAGGTCGTCCTTGATCGGCAAGGGATGCCGAGAGAGGTAGGATTCGGGGTCGGAGAGGTAGTCGTCGAGGTCTTCAACCACATAGAGCGCCCCGTACATCCGTCGCCAGTGGCCCGGATAGGTGCAGACGTAAGGATACACTCCCGCCTCACTTGGAGCCTCGAATTTGATCGTTTCCAATTCACGAGGTTGGAGCAATCGCGTGGCGAACAAGATCATGTTCGAACGGGGGACGTAATTTCGCTCGAGTGCCCCGGGCTCAGTGGCGGACGACTCCGCGAGTAGACCGACTTCTTCGAGCGCGCCCGGTTTGGTCACGACGAAGTTGTGCGGCATCAGGTCGTTATTCTCAAAGACGACCTCGACGGGCTTGCCAGCGCGGACAGCCATTCTGTCCTTATCAAACAGCATCTGATCGACCACGGTGCCGAGCTTGAGCACACGAACTCCAAGATCGGCGAGCACTCGACGCGCGGCCAAGGATTGATCGCGCGGCAAAAGCGAGGCGAGGGATTCGCTCATTTGAAGCGCATCGGAAACGGCAGGCGTGGTGCGGTCGCTGACCGGCACGCTTTTGACATAGGCGAGCAGGCTGTCGAGCAAAGGACGTGCCTGATCCTTGGGCCAATCGGCGGTCGGAATCCGCAAGATCGCTTGGACCGCGGCGTGTCGGTCGCTGCTCAACATGACAAACTTGTCGATGGCCTTGAAGGTGTCGAGTTCCTTACCTCGAACATACGTTAATGCATTCATGGCCGCGTGGCGAATGGCACCCTCCGGACCGGCACCGCCAAGTACGATCGACTCGCGATTGTTGGGAGCGGCAATTCGCGCCTTTTCGAAAACAACATTTCGCCCGTTGTCGAGCGCCTTGACGTTGAAACCTTGGAGTCGCTTGCCAAGTGTTTCGTCGGTCCGATTATAAACGAGGACATAATCGATCGGCACTTCCGTCCCAAGGTCGACTTCCCACCACGGGCTGTCGGTGTTCTCCGCCGAGTGTGACTGCCCCCCGGCAGTGAAAGTCCCACTTGTATTGCCGTCAATCGCCTTGCCGGCGTCACCGCCGTTCGCGGTCGACGACTGGCTCGCCTTGCCTCGCCGCGCGATATTGCGACCGTCGCTCATCACCTCGACTTCGGCAAGTGTTAGCGTCTTGCGACGACCGGGAAGCTCGACCCGAATGTAACGGGCGTGCGTCCCCTTACTGTTGGAATTTGCTGCGGCGAGGCTGGTGGGTAACCCGTTGAGAAGAGGGAGAACTTTCGGGTAAAGGGCGGCCCGCTGTTCGGGGTCGCGGATCAACGGCATCGCTCCGAGTAGGTCTTGAAGCGCGGCCGTCGAACGGGTGCCGAGAACCCAAGCCCTGTCCACCGAGGAATCCGCGGCGATCAAGGCGACGTACCCGAGTTGCCTGGTGACAGGCAAGCCGCCGTCGCGGGCAAGGGCTTCGAGGTCCGCTCTCACCTCGGCAAGTTCCGTCGGTGTTCGAGAGGTCAGCAAACGGACCAAGTCGAAAACGACGCTTTCCTCGCGTGCGCCCTTTTCTCCGTCCATCGTGCGAATCGCGTCGACCAAAACCTTCAACTCACCCTTGTTTTCGAGCTTGGCGAGATCGGCCAATGCTGACTTGCGATCTTCGTCGCGAACTCCTTTGCGGGAGAGCAATTCGAGGTCCACCACTCGCGTTCGTTTCAGCTTCAGCAACTCGTCAGTGCTAATGCTACGGAGGAAGAAGCGGGCCCCGGAGTCACTGGTGAAATTGATCGAACGACCATCGGCAACGGCCTTCTTCCAGTAGGGTTCGAGTGCCTTGAGCGTCTCTCCACGAACAAAATCGATATATTCGTCCGATGGTTGATCGGCCGAGATCAAGGCGATCTCAAGCGCTTCGGGTTTGTTGAAAAAGCTGGCGGCGCGAACCGCTTCGAGGCGGACCCGAGGATATGGGTCGGCAGCCAGGGTCTTGAGCAGGCCAAGTGCGCCGGGGACCCGGTCTCGCCAGTAACAAAGAACACGCGTGGCGGCGGCCTTCGCTCGAAAGTCAGGCGATTGCAAAACCTGCTTCAGTAAGTCAATGTTCACTACGTTGTGCGACTGATGGAGCCAGAGGGCTTCGAGCCGCTGGTGTTCGAACTCCGGATCGTTCTTATCCAGTTTTTCCAGCCATTTTTCGGCCGCCGCGAGCACATCGGTCGTGGGACGAGAGGCGAGCTCGATCCGGGCGCGGTAACGTGTTCGGTCCTCGTGTTCCTTCAGCAGCTCGATCAGCTTTTCAGTGGATTGCCCTTCGATTTTGGCGGGCTTGACGAGCGGACGGCCTTCATAGGTAATCCGGTAGATCCGACCGTGCGAAGCGTCTCGATTCGGGTCGCGGAGGTTGTGCTGCATGTGGCCGATGATCGGGTTGATCCAGTCGATGAAGTAGATCGCACCATCGGGCCCCATCTTCAGGTCGGCAGGGCGGAACATCGGGTCGGTGGAGGAAAGAACCGGCTCTTCCTCGGTTCCCGCGAAGCTCGCGCCTTTGTCATCAAGGCGGTAGCGAAGGATTCCTTGGAACCCGATCACGTTGCATACAAGCAGATTCCCCTGCCACGATTCGGGAAAGTGGCGGCTAGACAGGGTCTCAATGCCCGAGCAAGGACGGGTCCGCTGCTGATAAACCTGAGGCGGCCTGGCATGCTTCACGGGATAATCAAGGTGACCGGAGAAGAGGGCCGCGTGGTACGGATTCGCACCTGTGCCGTCGGTCACAATGTCCTGCCCCCAGCGGTCAAAGGCGTGGCCATGAGGGTTGGCGAAGCCGTAGGGAACATAGACCTCAAACTTCTGCGCACGCGGCTCATAGCGAAAGACAGCCGCGTTGGCATTTCGCACGGTCGGGCCGTAGGGCGTTTCCACCTGGGTATGGTGAAAGGTTCCTTCCTGAAAATATAAGGCTCCGCCGGGATCAAATTGAAAGCTGTTGGAGGTATGGTGAGTGTCGGCCGAGTCGAGTCCACTAAGCACGCGCTGGCGGATATCGGCCTTATCGTCACCGTCAGTATCCTTGAGAAACATCAGGTCGGGGGCCTGCGCCACGAGGACCCCGCCATTGTAAAGCTCAAAGCCGGTGGGACAGTGAAGGCCATCCGCGAAGACGGTTTCCTTGTCCGCGCGGCCGTCGCCATCGGTATCCTCAAAGACGAGGATCTTGTCATTCATGGGCGCTTTGGGCTTCCAGTGGGGATAAGTCGGCCACGAGGCAACCCATAAACGCCCTTTCGTATCAAACGCCATTTGAACGGGCTTTGCGAGGTCCGGAAACTGCTTCTCGGAGGCGAACAGGTTGACCTTCAGGTTCTTGGCGACGGTCATCTTCGAGATCGCCTCGTCCCCATCAATGAAGATATGCTCACCGTTTGAACCCGTGCCAGGCTTGTTGGTCACCACGGGGACAAACGGCGGAGTGTTTGAATCATCGACCTTGGGGTTGCCTCCCTTGGCGACGGCCCAGATCTGTTTATCGCGGTTCTCGGTCATCACGTCGAGGACTTCCATCTCGCGCTGGGCGACCTCGCGGTTGGTCTGGCCCTTTGTGAACTTCAGGTCGGCCCGGCCGCCGAAAATGGAATATCCGTCGAGTGTTCGATAGCGGTTGAACCAGAGATGATTCTTTTCAAGAACGGCCTCGTGGATCGGACCGATCGAGTCGCCTGCCGGGGGCACAGGCACGGTTCCGGTGAAGAGTCTTTCCAAAATCACACGGGCCAGTAATTTGTTGCCGTCGTCGCTGAGGTGAACACCGTTGATGGTCAGGGGATTGCCGGACTTGGAGTAGAGTTCTTTGGTCGGTCCGAACAGGTCGATGTAAGTGAGATCGTTTGCCCTTGCGACATCGGCCATCGCGGCGGAGTAAAGTGCGATTCGCTCATTGTTTTGAACGCCGTCCGGAAGATTCGCGCTCTTGAGGTTTTCATTGGCAATGGGAGAGAACAGCACGATTTTCGGACCCGACTTACCGTTGTATTTCTGGGCCCGGGTCTTCGTGATGAAGTCTTCGAGATCGGTCTTGAACTTTGGGAGGCCTTCCTTGCCAGCGAACGACTCGTTGTAGCCGAAGAACGCGAAGACCACGTCGGCCCCGACCTTCGTCAGCCATTCGTCGGGAGAGCCGAACGCGGCGGATCGAAGTCGAAGGGTCAGTTCGTCTCCCGAGAACCCGAGGTTTCGGATCGTGAGATCGTGTTCAGGGAACCGGGCGACCAGGAACGTTTCGAGCCAACCGTCATGCTGCATCCGATCGGCCAGGGTATTGCCGATCAGGGCGATATGATCGCCTTTTTTTAGATCCAGTTTGGTGTCGGCCCTGGCCAAGGTCGTCAGGCCGAGGGCAAGCCCGAGCCCTATGGTGAGCGCGCGAGCGAAGTTTGTGGAAGATCGGAAGCGATACGTCATGGCGGTCGTTCTCAAAGTTCGTGTTGTCGTCTTCGGCGAGGCACCGGTCAACTCGCACAGATGTGGGCGGGCAAATCGACTCGAATCCCTCCGCGCGACGGAGGATTGGCTCGTACAGCATGAATTACACGCGAAGACCACACTCAGAGCAAGGTCTCACCGCAACTCTGCAATGGATGCGCGCCTCTGCCGCATTCGCACAATCGCGAACAGAGCCTCTCAAAAGACTCGTTAATGAGAGATCCCGACCCGCAAGCAGATTTCACCGTCGCGAAGGAAAACGAACGAATCGGAAATTCGGCTTCGATTCGGGAACCGTGAGATCCGGGCCGATGCCCTAACAAATAGCCATGAGATTCCGGATTTTTGGCGACGTCCGAGTGATCGGACGATCTCGCATAGATGGTTGAGCCTCACAGTCACGTCGGCATCGGCTCGTCGTGTTTGACGGCGTCGGAGGGGAACCTCTCTCTCGGCCTCGGGCTCAGGGGGTGTGGGTCGGGAGTGCATGAACCGGAACCGCAGGCGTGGTCTGAGATGGGCCAGATCGACCGACGCCGACGGCGAAGGGGGCGCGGGAGCTCTCGACCCACTTTCTCTACACCGGCCCGCTTGACTTCCCAACTCTCAAAGATGGGCCAGGGCGTCTAAATCGACTTTGCGAAACTCGATAATTTCTGACATGCAACGATGCGCATAAATCAAAATAAGCTAGAGCGAAGGCTGCCGAACTCAGTCGATCTTCCCACCTTCGCGAGAGTCATCAAGAGTTTGCAAAACTCCAGCATATGACCGCCTATTTTGCCCGGTGACGACAACCAAAGTACCATCGTGGCAGACCCGCGAATCGTGAGCGAGCAACCGTCTCGGTTGAATTGAAAACCGCGAACGGTTAGCCTTGCATGTCGGACGTTTGAGGAGAATTCGCCCAACTTGGGAAAATTCTCGGCGCATCATGATTCGCATCTCAAGAACCGAGGAATCCCGTCATGGGAGCAGAAGCCCGCGTGATCGCGTTGAAACTGGAGTTCCCTCCGGCACCCAAACCCGTGGCAACTTATCTGACGGCGGTGCGTCAGGGGAACTTGCTCTACGTCTCGGGGCACGGACCGTTGAAGCCGGATGGCAAGTTGATGCTCGGGAAGGTCGGGGCGAACCTTGATGTCGCAGGCGGAGCTGCCGCCGCGAGGCAGACGGGGTTGGCGATCATGGCCACCGTTCGCAATCATCTCGGCTCGCTAGACAATGTGGTGAGGCTGGTCAAAGTGTTCGGAATGGTCAATAGCACACCTGACTTCGCGGACCATCCCAAGGTAATCAACGGCTTTTCCGACCTCATGGTTGAGATCTTTGGCGAAGCGGGCAAAGCCGCTCGAAGCGCGGTCGGGATGGGCTCGCTACCGGGTGGGATGGCGGTTGAGGTCGAGGCGATTTTTGAGGTTCAAGACTGAGCCTCCTGGGAGCCTCACGCGTGGCGGACTCGAACAGGCTCGCTGGTAAAACATGCTTGATCGTGGGAGGAACCCACGGCATCGGTCTGGCCTCGGCATCGCGTTTTCTGAGGGAAGGAGCCCGCGTCGTCGTCACGGGGAGAACCCAAAAGTCGACGGAAACGGCACTGGATCAACTCGGAGCCCTTGGGCCGGTCTGGGCTTTCGCCGCCGAGGTGTCCGACCCGGAAGCTGTTCTTAAGATGTTCCGGTCCTCATTGGAGTCTCTTGGTGGACGCCTCGACATTCTGTTCCATGTTGCGGGTGTGTCGGGCAGACGATTCGGTGACGGTGCGCTGCATGAGTGTTCGGTTGGGGGCTGGAATACGGTTCTCGACTCCAATGCGCGGGGTACGTTCCTGACAAATCGAGAGGCTGTGAAACAGATGCTCCGGCAAGAGATCGACGGCCATGGTCTTCGGGGCACGATTCTGAATACCGGTTCGGTTCTGGGTCGATCGCCTTCGCCGGAGTTTTTCGGAACGTATGCGTATGCGGCGAGCAAAGGAGCCCTTCGCGCGATGACGATTTCCGCAGCGTCGCATTACGCTTGTGATCGCATTCGCTTCAACCTGCTTGCCCCGGGATTGATCGAGACGCCGATGTCCGCCCGAGCGGTGAGCAACCCGGCGATCCTGGAATTCCTGGTCACGAAACAGCCGCTCGCGGCAGGACCGGGGACCGCCGAAGATTGCGCCGAGGCGGCGCTTTATCTTTGCGAGCCCGCTTCGCGATTTGTGACGGGCGTCGAGTTGATCGTGGACGGCGGTTGGTGTGTCTCGGAAGGGCAGATACCCAGATCCGGCGGCGATCTCTTGGAACCGGTCTCATGAATTCAGGCGACGATGTTCTTGCGCAATACCTTCGTGCTGTTCGCGCAGCGATTGACGCGATCGAAGTGGGTCAGCTCGATCCGATACGCAAGGGCTCCAAACACTTCGCTCAGTCAATTCTCGCCGGAAGACTTGTCCATGTCTTCGGGACAGGCCACTCGCGGATGGCCGTTGAAGAGATGTTCCCGCGGTATGGGTCGTTCCCTGGATTTCATCCGATCGTCGAGCTTTCGATGACGTTTCATAACCCGGTCGTCGGTGCCAATGGCCAGCGGCAGGCCATGTTTCTAGAGAACGTTCAAGGGTTTGGACCGGTCCTTTGGCGCAACTTTGTCACAACGCCGGAAGACTGCTTACTGGCGATTTCCACAAGTGGCTGCAATGCTGTCACGATCGACGTTGCACTCGAAGCCAAACGTCTGGGGATGTTTGTCGTTGTGCTAACTTCGCTGGCACATGCACGAGTCTCCACGTCCAAGCACGAATCCGGCAAAAAGCTCTTCGAGGTCGCCGACATTGTGATTGACCAATGCGCGCCCGCTGGAGACTCGGCAGTCTGGGTCGAGGGTCTGGAAACGCCCGTCGCACCGGTGTCGAGCGTGTCGGGCTGCACGGTCATCAACCTCGTCAAGGCCGAGGTTGCCAGGCGCTTGACGGAGGCGGGTCAGCCACCACGGGTTCTTACCGCCGCCTGCCACCTGGGAGCCGATCGGGCTCGCGAACTCTTCGAGGCCACTTACGACGATTATCGCAGACGGATCGGGGTTCTCTACAAATAGAGGGAAGTCGCAGGCCTATTTCCCCTCAGCCACTCGTGCCGGTCGGAATGCTTTCACATCGGGATGCATGGTGTAGAGCCGATCGCCCTCGGGCGTGGCGACGAGGATCGGGCTCGAACAGTTGTTCTTGACGATCGGGTTACCAGGATACTTTTCCCAGTGGACCAGGTCGCGCGAGCGTGCGAGGTTACTCGTCCAGTCCTTCCAGGGCTTGGTCGCGTTCGCATGATAAAATGCGTAGTAATAGTCACCGCGTTTGATAATTTGATTCATCGCAACCGCGTATCGGTCATAGGGCTCCGGTCCCATACTGAGAACCGGTGTGTCCTGGACGTTTGTCCAAACCTTTCGGTCCTGTGAGGTCGCCAGCCAGACCCCCTGATCTCCACGCTCGTAAAAAAGAAACCAGGTTCCGTTTTCTTCCCAGGCCGTCGGTGTTCCGTAAGGGCCGGGGCCGATGGGCGCGCCGCCCGTCTTGCGGATATCAACGGAGCCAAGATCCTTCCAATGGATACGATCTGTCGACACAAGCTGATGTGCGATATCGTTTTTCCCTTCGGCGAACATGATGTACTCGCCGTTCCGTTTGAGGATGAAAACATCCTCCGTCCAGGCACGCTTGAAGATCGGATTGCTTGGATCGCGTGACCATCGAAGACCGTCTTGAGAGGTCGCATGACCGAGGAGACGGTCAGGCAATCGGTCGTCGTTGTAACCGGTGTACCAGAGATGATACGTTCCGTCTTCAAACAGTATATACCCGCGCTCGCGGATCTTTTTATCCCAGGTATCCACGCCAGTACCCTGGAAAACGGGATTCACCGCGACTGGAATCCAGTTCACGAGCTCACGAGGGAAGTCGTCGGCCGAGACGTCGATACTCATCACCAAGAGAGCCGCGACGAGGAACAGACGGGAAAACCTTGCAAGAGCGTTAATCATCATAAAAAAACTCGAAGACAGAGTTGAACGACCTTCGACCGGACGCGGCAGGCTCAGCATATTCGTGGTGGCCGCCCGCACCCTCCGCAAAAGCCCAGTTTGAGAAGTCTTGCAATTTAAAAGTTCGAGGTCACCGCGAACAGAGAAATTTGTACTCGGGAGAGGGATCACACTCTGTCAGAACAACAAATAAAAAAGAACCACTCAATTTTATTTCCGCGTCACCGATCACCAGGCAATCCTAACGTTCAGAATCATTTGCAAGGTCTCTCTCACGAACCCACTTAAAGTCTCGCGGGCCTTCTCGCTTGATCAAACGCAATAGGAAGATTTTATGGCAACACAGTTCATAAATTCGAAAAACAAATCTTTTGCAATCTACCCATTTTCTCAAAACACCCAGAGATCTTGCGAAGCAGAAGTAATTATGATCGCCGCGAATGGGGTGTATACGATGCTTTTTTCTGACTCTAACTCCACGGTCACTAACAATCATTGCTTCACTCACGGATTTTATTTGCATTTCGGTGAGATGTCTTTCATTCTGATCAATCATCAAACGCAACGGAGCGTAACGGACGCGATTGGGTCGTGAAACATTGCCGCAACCCCCCCAGAGGATCACCATGCGCACTCTTAATGACAAGGTTTCGGGCAGTTACCGAATCGGCGGGCGTGTTCGTGGTCAGGCAGGCTCGAGGCGCGCGAAATCGCGGCCCTCGCTTTTACAGCTTGAAGATCGAACGTTGCTCACATCGGTCACCATGGCCGACATCACTGTGATTCGGGGAAGTGCCGGTCCCGCGATCGCCTCGGGAACGCTTAACCCCGGTGACGCCGTGAATGGTTACCGGATCAATGGCGTGGCGGGCGAATTCCTCAAATTCCATTTCGACTCGGTCAGTTCGACATCCGGTAGCTGGGGTCTTTACGGGCTCGACAACCACCCGGTCAACGGTACCACGTTCGGAACCGATTTCACGGCGAGCCTTCCCGCGGATGGATTCTACGACCTCTATCTCGCGGGCAGCGCAGCCGCTCCTGTCACTTATCAGTTTGAAGTGACCGACCTCACCGACGCGCCGGTCGCACCATCGGGCTTGAACTCGCCGCAGAGCGGCAGTCTGTTGATCGGTGGCTCAGGCTCCTACACCTTCAACGTCACCGCCGGCCAGACGATCTATTTCGATTCCATGTCCACAGGCAACGTCAATTATCAGCTTCTGGATCCGACGAGTACCATTGTTTTCGGTACGAACGCCAACAACGACGTCAATCCGATTGTTCTCGCGCACTCGGGTACGTACAAGCTGAACTTCACCAACACGTCAGGCGCGGTTCAGCCCTATGCGTTCAAGGTGATCGGGGTTCCCTCCGGAAGCACGACGCTGAACCTGAACACCATAACCAGTGGCTCGGTGCCCGCCTACACGTCCACCGTTTACACCTTCGCGGGCGCCGTGGGCCAGCGGATCACCTACGTGGGCGAACAAGGCGTATCTCCGGGTGTCAACGCCGAACTCTTCAACCCGGACAACACGTTTCGAACGAACATCAACGTCGACAGTTATTTCACGCCTTCCACCTTGACGGAAGACGGCCTGTACAAGCTCGTCATCTACAACTACTCGGCCGCCGCCGCCACATACAAGTTTGAAGTCGACGATGCCGCCAGCCAGCCGCTCACGCTCAACGGCACGACCACCGGCACGCTTTCCAACGGACTCGCGGGTCACCTCTATCGTTTCGACGCCACCGCGGGTCAGCAGATCTTCTATTCGACGCAGACGATCAGCCCGACCTCCGGCGCCAGTTGGAATATTTACAAGCCGGATAATACGGGTCAGGTCGGCACCACGATGTATGTAGGCGACGGCTACGGATTCACGGCGACGCAGACCGGGACGTACCTCCTCTGGGTCACGGGCGCGAACGTGGCGAATCCGACCGTCAATTACTCTTTCAAAGTCTTTGAGTCGAACACGCCTTCGACGGCTCTCGTGCTGAACACGCCCACCACGGGCAACCTTCCGGTGCCCGGCGCGACGCACCAGTACACGTTTACCGGCTCCCAGGGTCAGGCTTTGTTCCTGGATGGATTGAAGTCCGACCCGAACATGCAGATCAGCATCACCGACCCGTTCGGGACGACGATTCTAGGTTCAATCGACATCACGACGGATTACGGCAATCTGGTACTCACCAAGGCCGGGACGTACACGGCCACGGTGTCGGCCTACTCCGGGGCGACAGGCAATTATGCCTTCGCGCTACGCGACTGGTCGTCGGCGACCACCCTTACCAACAACACACCGCAACCCGGCAACCTGGCAACGGGTCTGAGCGCCGACCTCTACAGCATTAATGCGACCGCCGGTCAACGGATCGACGTCAAGGGGATCAGCGACGCGCATCAGTATGGTGCCTACCTCTACACTTACAATTCTAATTTCATGGGCCTTAACACAACCTATCCGGACGCTGGCCAGGATTACCAATTCAACGCGCCGCTGACGGGCACGTACCACTTCGCGATCGCCGGAAACAATGTTGCGAATGCCAGCGACGCTTATAGTTTCCAGGTCTCCGTGTCGACCACCGCGACGGATACTCTGGCACTGAATACCGTGATCACCGGCAACATCACTCAGTCGGGCCAGCAGCATAATTACACCTTCACCGGTTCGCCCGGGCAGGCCCTCTTCTTCGACGGCCAGACAACGACGCCGGGACAACTTTACGCGAACGTGACTGACCCGAATGGCACAAATGTCTTCGGTTATGCCGGTCTCGGCGCGGACTCCGGGCCGTCCATTCTCTCGAAAAACGGCACGTACACACTGACCGTCTTCAGCAATGACGCAAGCACCGGAGCTTACAATTTCAAGCTCCAGGATCTTTCGGCGGGGACTCCCCTCACCGTCAACACGCCGACCAGCGGCAACCTCGCCACCGGGCTCACCAGCGATTTCTACACCTTCACGGCCACCGCCGGGCAGCAGGTCGACGTCAGAGGGATTTCCGAGGGCCATTCGTACGGCGCCTACCTCTCGGTGTACGGCACGACCTTCCAGAACGTCGCCAACATCTACGACGAACCGAATTCTGACGTTCAGTTCAAGGCTCGGGACACCGGAACGTATTACGTCGCGGTCCAAGGGCTGAGCGCCGCGAACGCAAGCAACACGTATAGCTTCCAGGTCTCGCGTTCCACCCCGGTCACCACCCCTTTGACGCTCGACGTGACGACTTCGGGCTCCATCGCGCTGGGCTCCGCGCAGCAGATCTACACGTTCGCGGGCACTGCGGGCCAGGTTGTTTATTTCGACGGCCAGACCGCCGGATTGACCGGCGGCAATTCCTCGAGCAACATCACGACGACCCTGACCGATCCCTTCGGGGCCTACGTCTTTGCTCAAAACCTCGCCTACGACGCCGGATCTTACACCCTGGCCCACACCGGGACATATCAACTGACTGTCACCGGGGTGAGCGGGAACACCGGAAGCTACAGTTTCGACCTACACGACTTCGCCAACGCTCCCGCGATCGCGCTGAACACGACCGTCAACGGTACGCTCACTCCCGGCAACGCCGTGAACACCGCTTCGTTCACCGCGACCAAAGGGGACCGGATCGCGATCCAGGGGTTGGGTGATGGACATGCCAACGGCGCTTACTATTACTTGTATGACCTTCAGTCGAACGCGATCACCCAGAACTACACCTACACGGGCAGTGTCTCACAAGTCGTCGCCACCTCGACGGGAAAATACGTGCTTCTGGTGGCCGGCCAGAACTCAGACAACGCGACCGACACATACAGCTTGAAGGTGACCACCTCGACGACGCCGAGCGACACGCTGGTGTTGAACACGCCGACATCGGGCACGATCCCCCAGGTGGGTAGTCGGCACGATTACACGTTCACCGGCGCGGCCGGCCAACAGGTCCTCTTCAACGGGATCTCGGCGGACCCGAGTATTGTCGCGATCGTTTACGGCCCCAGCGGCAATAACATCTTCATCGGCGGGGCCTTCGCCGGGAGCGACTACGGGCCGTATACGCTTCCTAACGACGGCACTTACACGCTCACGATTTACGGCAATGGGACCGCGACGGGGGCCTATAACTTCCAGGTGCTCGACCTGGCCTCGAAGACAATCGCGCCTCCCGCCAGCGGCGTGACGGGGACCTTGAATCCGGGGACGACGGAGGCGGCCTACCAGTTTGCGGGTCTTGCCGGACAGATCGCGAATATCACGAGCCACACGGCGGCTCTGAGCGGGACGTGGTACCTCGTCGACCCCAACGGTACAACCGTCCCCGGGTCCACCACCCTCGGCACGACTTTCAGTAGCACACTGCCGTTCAACGGGCCTTACACTCTCATCCTTCAGGGGACCGGCTCCGGCTCGCAGACGTATAACTTCGACCTCTCGCTGGTGAATCCCACAGCCGCGGCGTTGACCGGCTTCAACGTCCTCCATTCCGATTCGCTCGCGAACAGCGCCTCGGCCATCTTCAATTACTCGGCCCCGGCCGGCACCATCATTTATCTCGACACGCAGACACCCGGCTTCAATTATGTTTTGAAAGACCCTAACAACGTTGCTCTCATCAACACGGGGGCGAACGACGTCGGACCGATCGTCCTCACCGTTGGCGGCACCTACGTTCTGACCGAGACGAACAATTCGGGTGCGACGACGACCGGCAAGTTCAACCTCCTCGCCGCGCAGTCCGCCCCGAGCCTGACGCTGGGAACCGCAGTTTCAGGAACGCTCGCGCCTTTCGCCGCGACGCTCTTCACGTTTCCGGCCCAGGCTGGAAAGACCTTGCTCTATGACGCGCAGGTCGCCGCGGGCCCCGTTTACGTCTATTTCTACACGCCTAGCAACGTGAATTACCTGAGTAATAACGAAGGCGACGACAACGGCCCTTTCACTCTCACCCAACCGATCGCGGCGGGCCTGGACACGATCGTCGTTTATAATTACTCGAGCACTTCTCAGCCGTATCAATTCCGGATCAACGACACCGGAGCCAACCCGCTCACGCCGAACGCGGTCTTGAACGGGACCCTGACGCCGGGTTTGGCGACCGACGCCTACTCGTTCTTCGCCAACGCCGGCGACCAGCTCGCCATCAAGGGTTTGGCGGACTCGGTCGCAAGCGCCGCTTACTACACTCTGTACCGACCCGATGGCAATTCGATCGCACAGGGCTATACCGACAATGGAATCATCAGCAACCTGATCGCTCCGTTCACGGGCAAATACGTGCTGACCGTCGCGGGTCAGAGCGCCGCGAACGCCTCGGTCAATTACAGCCTGGAAGTCTGGAAGCAAGCGCCCTCCGCCTCTGTCGTGCTGACGCCCGACGTCACCACAACGGGCAACCTGTCCCAGCCGGGGGCGCAAAACGTCTACACTTTCAACGGGACCGCTGGACAAATCTACTACTTCGACGGATTGGCTTCCGTCCCGAATATCGTGGTTTCGCTCCAGAATCCCGACGGCTCCGCCAACTATTACGTCAACGGGAGCGCGATCAGCGGTGATTATCCTCCCCTGGAGCTGGTCCGGACGGGAACCTACAAACTGACGGTCTTCGGCAACAATGCCGCCTTCGGAAATTACAGCTTCGCGTTGCGGACCCAGTCAGCCGCCACGTCGATCTTGTCGGATGGATCGATCACCACAGGGCATCTGGCCACGGGCCTGACCACAAACCTCTACACGTTTACCGGCACGGCTGGCCAGCGGCTCGATATCCAGTCGCTCTCGGACAGTCCCACGGGAGGCGCGAACTACGTTGTTTTCCGTCCGGACCACTCGTACTACCTTAGCCAGTCGCTCGACGTGAACAACGATGGACAGATTACCCTTAACGAGTCGGGCATCTACACGATCGCCGTTCAGGGCGCGTCCTCGGCCAACCCCTCCGTCGATTACAGCCTGAAGGTGAATTTGACGACGCCTGTCGTTGATACGTTAACACTTGACACGCCCATTTCCGGTTCCATCGCCGCACCGTACGCCGCGCACTACTACACGTTCAACGTCACGGCGGGCCAGACGTTCTTTTACGATGGGCTCGAATCCGCTCCCGGTCTGTATGAATACATCACCGACCCCAACGGAGCGAGCTTTGTCGGGTACGGCTACACCGCCAGCACCGATCTCGGTCCCAAGACCGCGTCGCTCGCGGGGACCTACACGCTCTTCATCCAGGGGAACGGGACGGCCACCGGCAACTACCACTTCGCCCTTCGAACCCTGGGTGCGGCGACGACGATCGCCACCGACGGCTCGACCACGGCGGGCCACCTCGCCACCGGCCTGACCGCGAAGCTTTACAGCTTTACTGGCACCGCCGGCCAGCAGTTCAACATTCAGTCTCTCTCCGACAGCCCGGCGAATGGAACGTATGTTTACGTCTACGGCCCTGACAACAACTACCTCACCGCGACTTATACCGACGCGACCTACGGTAACACCGTCTTGAAGCTGCCCCAGACGGGGACCTATCTGTTGGCGTTCGATGGCCAGAGCGCGGCCAATACCTCCGGTGTTGATTTCAGCATCGCCGCCACGCTCTCGACCCCCGTCACGACCGCGCTGGCGATGAATGCGGTCAACTCTGGGATCATCCCCACCGCAGGCGCGCTGCATACCTACACATTCGCGGGGATCGTGGGTGAGAAGCTCATTTTCGACGGCCTCGTTCCCACCAGCGGCAAGTTTTACGCGCGCATCAATGACCCGAGCGGCGGATACGTTACTCAAAACGACCTGAACTCCTACCTTGACAGCCTGACGCTAACCCAGACGGGGACCTACACGCTGACCGTCATCCCTTACAACGCGACCACGGGCGGCTATTCGTTCCAACTTCTCGACCTCGCCAGCGCAACCCCGCTGACCACCAACGCGCCGCTCAACGACACGATCACCCCCGCCCGAACGGCGAATATTTATTCGTTCAGCGGGACCGCCGGTCAGCAGGTGTTCATCCAAGGTCTCTCGGACCAGACCACGAATGGCGCCTACTACCTCCTCCTCGCCCCTGACAACACCCACACCAACCTTCAGAATTACACCGAGACCAATTCCGGGCCGATCAATCTGACCGAGACGGGGACGTATGTGCTGGAGGTCGCCGGGCAGAGCTTCACCCAGGCGAGCAATACCTTTGGTCTTGAAGTCTGGCAGTCGAGCCTGCCGACCGACGCGTTGGTCTTGAATACCGTGACGACGGGAAACATTCCCCGCCCCGGTGCCCAGCACGCCTACACGTTCAACGGAACACCCGGTCAGCGTGTGGAGTTCGATGGCCAATCAGGTACGGGGCTCTACGCGATTCTCACTTCTCCCAACGGCCAGTACGTGATGAACGGGCAACCCCTCACCGGCGACAACTTCAACATCACACCCGCCCTTTCCCTCGCCGGAACCTACACGCTTTATATCTATGGTTCCGGGAACACGACCGGCAACTATTCCTTCCAGCTCCTTGACGCCGCCACGCAACCGACGCTGACTTTTGGAGCGGGTGAAGCCGATTACGTTGTCAAACTCGATGCCGCGAGCAACGTTCCGGTCACGATTCAATACGCCACCAGCGACGGTACGGCGAATGCGAATCAAGACTACCGGCCAGTCTCGGGTGCCTTCACGATTCCCGCGGGCCAGACCCAGTACATCATTCCCGTCCAGCTTCTCGATGATGGTGTGATTCCGCAGGCGGGTTTCGAGACGATGTTCATGACGCTCTCGAATCCCACCAACGCGAGCTTCGCCGGCAACGTCACCACGCTCACATCCAAGGCCACGATCATTCAAGGCCCGCTCGTCACCATCACCGATTTCACGGGGAATCCGGGAAGTAACTTCTCATTCACGGTTTCCCTTTCCAAGCCCGTGAACGCCACGATCACGGTGCCGTTTTCCACCGCCGACGGCACCGCGGTGTCCCCGGGCGACTATACCGGCCAGACGGGGACGTTGACCTTCTCGCCAAACACCACGTCTCAGGTGATCACCGTCGCCGTGCCCCCTCACTCGGGGTCAACTTCCAAGAACTTCCTCGTGAATCTTGGAACACCGAATTTTGCGGTCCTGGGAGTGAAATCGCAAGGCATCGGAACCATCCAGTACATCGCGACGGGCGGCTCCATCAGCGGTACGGTCTTCAACGACCTCAACGCCAACGGAGTGCAAGACAATGGAGAGGGAGGTCTTAACAACTGGACCGTTGAGATTCTCAACGGCAACAGCGTTATCACCACCACGCTCACCGCGCCTGATGGATCCTTCTCCTTCTCGAACATCCAGCCAGGCACCTACACGCTTGCGGAAGTCCTCCAGGGTGGCTACACACAAACCGCTCCGGCTCCTCCGGGCTATTTCCAGAACGTCGTCGTCACAGCGGGTGGAAGCCTGACCGGCTTCAGCTTCGGTGACCTCCTCCCCGTTCTTACGGGAATCAAGGTCACTCCCACGAACCCGAGCGTCGCCAAAGGTCTGACCCAGCAATTCTTCGCCACGGGCTCGTACACCGACCACATCAACCGCAACCTCAACGGGTCGGCGACGTGGGGGTCGAGCAGCCTTTCGACCGCCACGATCTCTTCGAACGGACTGGCCTCGACCCTGGCTGTCGGAGCCAGCACGATCAGCGCGACCTTTGGTGGATTCACGGATTCCACCGTTCTGACGGTTACACAGGCGGTGGGGACATCGATCGCGGTGACACCCGTCAACTCAAGTGTCGCCAAAGGGCAGTCGAAACAATTCACCGCGACGGAAACCTTCACGGACAACTCAACCCAGGACGTTTCCGCCACAGCGACCTGGGCGTCATCGAATACAGGCGTAGCAACGGTCAATTCCATCGGGCTCGCTCAGTCGGTGAACCCGGGACAAACCTTCGTCACCGCGACGTTGGGTTCGCTTTCGGGATCGTCGTTGCTTACGGTCAATCCGCTCGCGCTCTTTACTATCGTTGTCACGCCCGCAACTCCTACCGTAGCCAAGGGACTCACTCAACAGTTCACCGCGACAGGAACTTATTCGGACGGCTCGACCCAGGACCTTACCAACTTGGTCGTCTGGGCCTCGGCAACCCCCAGCGTCGCCACGATCAACGCGGCGGGTCTCGCATCGACGCTCGCCAACGGAACAACTAGCATATCGGCGACATCGGGAGCCATCTCGGGATCGACGGTGTTGACCGTTACCACGGCGACACTCGTCTCCATCGCGGTTACACCCCCAAATCCCAATATCGCCAAAGGACTTACGAAACAGTTCACAGCGACGGGAACCTTCACGGACAGCACCACACAGGATCTTACCGGTTCAGTGACGTGGGCTTCGGCAACCCCCGCCGTCGCGACGATCAACGCGGCAGGTCTTGCCTCGACGCTTACGATCGGAACCACCACGATCTCGGCGACATCCGGGAGCGTTTCCGGCTCGACGGTGCTGACGGTTTCCGCGGCCACGTTGGTCTCGATCGCCGTCACGCCCGCCACACCAAGCGTTGCCAAGGGACTCACGAAACAGTTCACAGCGACGGGAACCTTCACGGACAGCACCACACAGGATCTTACCGGTTCAGTGACGTGGGCTTCGGCGACTCCCGCCGTCGCCACAATCGGGAGTACGACGGGGCTCGCCTCGACGCTTGCCATCGGAACCTCCACGATCTCGGCGACATCCGGGAGCGTTTCCGGCTCGACGGTGCTGACGGTCTCCGCGGCCACGTTGGTCTCGATCGCTGTCACGCCCGC